>NZ_JBEZBT010000063.1:0-41218 GCF_040647235.1 Streptomyces sp. NPDC042638 | reverse complement strand
GGACGCCAAGAGCGCCCTGATCACACTGGTGGAACACGCCCTCATGGCCCGCCTGCGCTAGAGCCCCGCGCCCCGCGACCGGACCCGGCCCCCGCCTCTCCCGCCAGAGGTACGGGGGCCGTCCGCGTATCCGAGGGAGCGAAAGACGGCACGGCGCCGGGGGGCATGGGTGACAATGCCCAGATCGCAGCGCGTTCACGGAGGGGGTGGGCGATGAGCGGCGCCGAGGTGGCGGCGTTACGGCTGGGGACGACCGTGGCGAAGGCCGCGGCCCAGATGTGGCTCGGGGGCAAGCGGCGGGAGCAGGAACGCCGGCTGGACATGGCCGAGCTGATCCGGCTGCGGGTGTCGGGGCTGCGGTTCCAGCGGGGCGTCCAACGGCAGTTCGAGGAGATCGCGGACGCGGTGTACGACCGGCTGGCGCCCTTCCTGGACCGGGAGTTCCCCGGCCTGGAGAACAGCAGCCGGCAGGCCGTGATCGACGGGGTGTGCGACACGTTCGCGGCGGCGGACCTGTCGGACGGGGCGGTCCTGGCGGCGGACGTGAGCCCGGCGGAGATCGTGCGCCGGGTGACGGCAACGGCAGGGCCGCCGGCCGGTCTCGGCGAGGCGGAGGGCCGGCTGTTCGAGATGCTCCTCGGCGAGTGCGTCGAGTACTACGTACGCGTCGTGCAGGGGCTGCCGGTCTTCGAGGAACGGGCGCTGACCGAGCTGCTGGGCCGCACGACCTCCTTGGGCGCCGAGATCGCCCGGGTGCTTCGACGGCTGCCCGACCGCTCCCTGTTCGCGCCCGAGGGCACGGACCGGGACGGTGACTTCCGGCGCCGCTATCTGGAACTGGTCAGCACGAGCCTGGACGAGGTGGAACTGTTCCGGCGCACGTCCGACCGGGCGGGGGCGCAGGTGCGGCTCTCGGTGGCGTACGTGAGCCTGCGGGCGACGGGGGACGACGGAAGCCGGCGACGTCCGGCCCGCTCCCTGCCCGTGCTGCGCCCTGACATGAGCGACTGGGAGGACCCCGGGGGCGAGAGCGCCGGGATGCGGGTGGAAACGGCCCTGGGCGGAGCCACCCGGGTGCTGCTGCGCGGCGAGGCGGGCTCCGGCAAGACGACGCTGCTGCGCTGGCTGGCGATCACGGCGGCGCGAGGTGCCTTCACCGGCGAACTGGCGGGCTGGAACGGCCTGACGCCGGTGTTCGTGAAGCTGCGGGAGTACAGCGGCCGGGAGCTGCCGAGGCCCGAGGCGATGCTGGACTCGGTGGCCGGGCAGATCACCGGCGTCATGCCGAAGGCGTGGGTGGAGCGCCAACTCGTGGGCGGCAAGGCCCTGCTGCTCGTCGACGGCGTGGACGAGCTGCTGGACGGCGAGCGGCGGGGCGTACGGGAGTGGCTGCGCAGGCTGCTCACCGCCTACGGGGACGTGCGGGTGGTCGTCACCTCCCGGCCCGCGGCGGCACGCGCCGACTGGCTGCGCCGCGAGGAGTTCACGGCCCTGCACCTGGACCGCATGGCCCCGCCCGACCTCGCGGCCTTCGTACGGCAGTGGCACCGGGCGGTACGGGAGCTGGACGACGACCTGCCGTGCCCGGTGGAGGAACTTCCGCGCTGCGAACAGTCGTTGCTGACGAGCCTGAAGGACCGGCCGCACCTTCAGTCCCTGGCGGGTACTCCGCTGCTGGCGGCGATGCTGTGCGCGATGCACCTGAACCGGGGCAGCCAACTCCCCCGGGACCGGATGGAGCTGTACCGCAACGCCCTGCACGCCCTGGTCCACGAGCGGGACGCGGACCGGAACGTGCCCAGCGCGGTGGACAGCGCGCTGAGCCTGAACGACAAGCTGGTGCTGCTCCGGGACCTGGCGTGGCGGCTGTCGGACAACAACCGCAGCGAGATCGGGCTGGAGCAGGCGGCCGTGCACGTCGGCAGGAAGCTCACCGGGATGCGGCACGTGGAGGAGCAGGACGGCGGCCGGGTCCTGGAGCAGCTCCGGGACCGCTCGGGGATCCTCCGCTCCCCCGCCGAGGGCCGTCTGGACTTCGTGCACCGGACGTTCCAGGAGTACCTGGCCGCCGCGGAGGCGACGGAGGAGGACCGCGTCGGCAACCTGGTCGAGCGGGCCCATCTGGACCTGTGGCGCGAGACGGTCATCATGGCGGCGGGCCATGCGAACCGCCCGCAGCGGGAGGAACTGCTCGGCGGCATCCTGGACCGGGCTCGGGAGGAACCCCGGTACGGCAGGAAGCTGCGGCTGCTGGCGGCGGCCTGCCAGGAGACCGTGCCGGAGGTCTCCGACGGGCTCGCCGGGAGGCTGGAGGAGGCGGTGTCCGCTCTTCTCCCGGCGCGACGGCAGACCGACCCGCCCGCGTTGGCGGCGGTCGGGCCGAGTCTGCTGCGGAGGCTGCCGCGCTCGCTGGGGGAACTGACGACCAAGGCGGCGGTGCAGACGGTGCGGACCGTGGCGCTGATCGGCGGGGAGCAGGCACTGACGGTCCTGGAGGGCTACGCGCGGGACGGGCGTCGTGACGTGATCGCCGCGCTCATCGACGCCTGGGGGTACTTCGACGCGGATGCTTACGCCGATCGGGTGATGAGCGGGCTTCCGTTGGACAGCCACCGAGTGGAGGTGAAGCACGCGGCCCAGGTGCGAGCCACGGTACGGCTGCGATCGCTGACCTCGCTGTGGATCAGGTTCGGCCTGCCGGACCTGTCCCTGCTCGGCGAACTCGCTCCGCTTCGGGAACTGACGTGCACCGTGCGGGGCACGGCTGACCTGTCCCTGCTCAAGGGGCACGGCGAGCTCAGTGGCTTCCAGCTCCTCGGTGCCGCGGCGGTGCGCAATCCGCAGGACCTGGCGGACCTGCCCGCGCTGCGCCTCTTGCAGTTGCCGCTGGCCGGCGGTGCCGGCATCGCGGGCCTCCCGGTACTGCCGAAACTCGACACGCTGGTCTGTTCGCGTGTGACAGCGGCGACCGGGCTGGACTTCCTGAGCCCGCTCGGCGGCGTCGAGAATCTGTACCTCGTCAGTGATCACCGCAACGGGCTACCCGAACTGGCCGCCTTGTCCGTGCTGGACCGTCTGCGCAGCCTGAGGCTCTACTACTTCGACGCCCGGGATCTGCCGGGGCGACTCGCGCCGGTCCGCGACAGGCTCACCGGTCTCGGCCTGCACGGCTGTCTCCTGCCCGACGGACCGGACGGCCTGCGCCCGTGGGCACGGCTGAGGTGGCTGGAGCTGAGCGACTGCGAGACCGGCGCGGGACCCGTCACCGAACTGCGCGTCCCCGGGGTCCACGTCACTGTCGACTGAACACACCGCAGCCCCGCCGCCCAGGAGGGCGAGCGGGGCTGCGGTCACGCACTGAACCTCGGTCAGTGCCAGCTGTGCGGCGCGCGGAAACCGCCCTCGCGCTCCAGGCGGCGCCAGCCTGCCTTGGCGCGGCCTCGGTGGGTCTGGGCCGAGGGCTCGGGACGGGCGGCGGCGCGGGCCATGAGGACGGCCGTGATGGCGGCGACCTCCTCGGGGTCGGCGTGGCCCTTCTCGACGCGGATGTCAGGAGTGCTCATGGGTGTCAGTCTCCGTGGATGAGAGGTCCGCGGGGTTGCCGCGGAGGGTCCGCCGGGTTACTGCGGGGGGTTGCCGTGCTTGCGCGAGGGCAGGTCGGCGTGCTTGGTGTGCAGCATCGCCAGGGACTTGGCCAGCACCTCGCGGGTCTCCGCGGGGTCGATGACGTCGTCGACCAGGCCGCGTTCGGCCGCGTAGTAGGGGTGCATCAGCTCGGCCTTGTACTCCTTGACCATCTTCTGGCGCATGGCCTCGGGGTCCTCGGCGCCCGCGATCTGCCGGCGGAAGATGACGTTGGCGGCGCCTTCCGCGCCCATCACGGCGATCTCGTTCGTCGGCCACGCGTAGGTGAGGTCGGCGCCGATCGACTGGGAGTCCATGACGATGTAGGCACCTCCGTACGCCTTGCGCAGGATGAGCGAGATCCTCGGCACGGTCGCGTTGCAGTAGGCGTACAGCAGCTTCGCGCCGTGGCGGATGATTCCGCCGTGTTCCTGGTCGACACCGGGGAGGAACCCGGGCACGTCCAGGAAGGTGACGATCGGGATGTTGAAAGCGTCACACATCTGCACGAAGCGCGCAGCTTTTTCGCTCGCCTCGATGTCCAGGACGCCGGCGAGGACCTGGGGCTGGTTGGCGATGATGCCGACCACCTGGCCGTCCAGGCGGCCCAGCGCGCAGATGATGTTGCGCGCCCAGCGCTCGTGGACCTCCAGGTAGTCGCCGTCGTCGACGATCTCCTCGATGACCTTGGTCATGTCGTAGGGCCGGTTGCCGTCGGCCGGGACGAGGTCGAGGAGGACGTCGGAGCGGCGGTCCACCGGGTCCGTGGAGTCCACCCGGGGCGGGTTCTCGCGGTTGTTCTGCGGGAGCAGCGACAGGAGGTAGCGCACCTCGGCGATGCAGGTCTCCTCGTCGTCGTACGCGAAGTGGCAGACGCCGGAGGTCTCGGCGTGCACGTCGGCGCCGCCCAGGCCGTTCTGGGTGATCTCCTCGCCCGTCACCGCCTTGACCACGTCCGGGCCGGTGATGAACATCTGCGAGGTCTCGCGGACCATGAAGACGAAGTCCGTCAGGGCGGGGCTGTAGGCCGCGCCGCCCGCGCACGGACCGAGCATCACGGAGATCTGCGGGATGACACCGCTCGCCTTGGTGTTGCGCTGGAAGATGCCGCCGTAGCCGGCGAGCGCCGAGACGCCCTCCTGGATACGGGCACCGGCACCGTCGTTCAGGGAGACCAGCGGCGCACCGGCCGCGATGGCCATGTCCATGATCTTGTGGATCTTCGTGGCGTGGGCCTCGCCGAGCGCGCCGCCGAAGATCCGGAAGTCGTGCGCGTAGACGAAGACCGTACGGCCCTCCACCGTGCCCCAGCCGGTGATGACACCGTCGGTGTACGGCTTCTTCGCCTCCAGGCCGAAGCCGGTCGCGCGGTGCCGGCGCAGCTGCTCGACCTCCTGGAAGGACCCGGGGTCGAGGAGCAGCTCGATCCGCTCCCGTGCCGTCAGCTTGCCCTTGGCGTGCTGCGCCTCGGTCGCCTTCTCGCTCGGGCCCGCCACGGCCTGGGCACGGATCTCGTGCAGTTCGGCGACCCGTCCGCGCGCGTCCGTCGGCTCGCCGGTCGGCTCACCCGTCGTCTCTTCCAAAACGGTCATGTAGCGACCTTACGAAGGACACGAAGAAAAGCGAGCCGTCGACTCTGTACAGTCTCCGGCCCGTTTTCCTGGTACCAGTGAACAGAACCATCCCGGGATGCAGCCGTTCCGACTGCTCAGAAGGGCCCCGGCTTGTAGGGAGGCCACAAGTCCGTCAGCCGAGACCCACCTCACATTCGTGTGTGGAGCATGCCATCCCTGGAGTGACACGGAGCCTCAGACGGCGGTCCGCCGAGAGGACCTCGACGCTGTCGTCGGCCCGGGTGACCGCGCGCACCGGGTGGTCCCAGACCAGTTCCAGCGGGGCTCCGGTGCGGGGTGGCTCACTCACCAGGAGGGTGGCCGTGCGGCCCCGGCGCACGAGGAGCACGCTCGCGCCCGCCGAGAGGGTCAGGTCCCCCACCGTACCGGCTCGCCAGAAGTTCCCGGCCGTCAGACCCAGCCGGGGGACGGCCACGGCCTGGCAGGCCGGGTCGTTGGCGAGGACGGTCAGCCAGTGCCGGTCGGCGGCCCGGGCGGCCGTTTCCGCGCGGGTGGCGCCGGGGAGCAGGACATAGACGTAGCGGGCGTCCACCGGGTCGGTGCCGTGGTCGAGCCAGAGGGTCTGCCAGCGCCGGGTGCGCCGCTCGGTCTCGCTGGTGGTGTTGATGTCGGACCAGGCGCCGGTGCGGTCCTCGCGCAGGGCGCGCAGTGCGCCGCCGTACGGCAGGATCCAGCCGCCGTGTTCCGCGAGGTGGGCCCAGTGCGGGCCGCGGACGAAACGCTGGCCGCCGTTCTCGCCCAGGTTGCGGTTGTCCACGACCGTCTCGACCGGGACGCCGTCGGCACAGGTGATCCCGGCGCCGAGGCAGACCACGGCGTCGGCGAGGAAGAACCAGGACTTGCGGGCCTCCAGGGTGGAGCCGAGGCCCTTGAGGTGCTGGCCGACGGCCGCGTACGTGCCGTCGGTGGTGCCGCCGACCCAGCGCACGTCCGGTTTGGGGGCGCCCCACTCACCGCCGGCCCGGTCGGCGAGCCGTTTGGCCGACACCGTGGTGCCGGGCAGCCGGTACCAGTCGACGGTGGGCCAGTACCAGTCGGTGTACTGGTCGCTCCGGCCACGCGGCCACCAGGAGAGCAGACCGGAGCCGGTGTGCCAGCCGCGCGGGTTCTCGCCGTTGCCGCACTCGTAGTGGGCGATGCGGTCGCTGGCCATGGCGAGGGCGGCGGTGAACCGGGAAGTGCGGTGGACGGCGCGGTCCATGGCCGGGAAGAGGCGGTGGCCGAGCGGTTCGGGGGCCGCGGGTCCGGGCGAGCCGGCGATGGCGTGCAGCCGCGCCAGATCGGCCACGCCGAACTGACGTGACGTCAGCATCGGTACCACGGTGTCCCGTTCGATCCAGCCCTTGACACGACCGTGCCAGCGCTGTCGCTCCGCCTCGCCCGCGCCGGCCGCGAGCAGGGCGATGGCGGCGATCAGCGCCTGGCCGTGGTAGTGGTCGCTGCGCATGACGTGCAGGTCGTCGCCGCGCAGGTAACCCCGGCTGATGGCCCGGCCGTTGACGCAGTCCATCACCAGTCCGTCGTGGACGAGGGGCGCGTAGGCGCGCTCGACGCCGTCCAGGATGTTCTGCCGGGCGGGGTCGGTCACCTCCCACGCGGATCCCGCGAGCAGCGCGAACAGCCGCCCGAGGCCGTCGAGCAGGACCTGGCCGTAGGTACCCGAGTAGGCGACCCAGGTGTGCTGGACGAAAGAGCCGTCGGCATAGAGGCCGTCGCCCCGGGTGACGTGGGGGAAGACCGGTGAGAGGGCGTCCCGGGCCAGGGAGATCCGGCCGGGGTCCCGGCCGAGGATGCCGCGCAGCACCACCGAGCGGCACAGGTCGACACGGTTGGCGCCGGTGGAGGTGCCGGAGTAGTCGGTGAGCATCGCGTCCGGGATGAAGTGGTCGACGGCCGCGCAGGCCGCCGCGATCCGCTCCGGGCCGAGCTGCGCGTGCAGGACGGCCGTGATGTCCATGAGCAGACGGGGGCTGCCGATCTGCCACTCCCACCAGTTGCCGTAGCGGGTGATGGAGGGGTTGTAGACGGTGGCGGACAGGTGGTCGACACCGCGCAGGACGTCGGCGAGCAGCCCGGGGTCGCCGGTCACGCCGGTGCCGTCCTGCGCGTACGCCTGGGCCATGGTCCACAGGCGGCCGTAGCTGAAGGTGATGCCGGACGGCGGGTCGAAGGGGTGGCCCGGCCACAGGGAGGCCGGTCCGGGGGCCATGGCGGCCCGGAACTCCTGCGCCAGCTGCCCGAGTTGGGCGAGCCGGGAGGCGTACGGTTCGGCGCCCGGGTCGTAGCCGGTGCCGAGCGCGATGCCGAGCCAGCGCCGGCGCAGTGCGTCGTAGGGGTCGTCGCCGGCCGCCCGCGCGTTCCACCCGGGGGCGGCGGCGAGGGCGGTGGCCAGCAGGAGTGCGCGTCGGGTCATGCCCATGGGGCCGGTCACCGCCCTCTCCCGCCGGCTCAGCAGCCGCCGCAGTTGTAGTAGAGGACGTCCCAGTGGCTGCCCTCGTCGGCGTAGATGTTGCCGGAGCCCGACTGCCACTGCGGGTAGCCGTCGCCGCGCAGGCCGATGTAGGTGAAGGTGTTCTTGACGTACGACGTCAGGCACGTGTTCTTGCCGAAGTCGAGCTTGTAGCCGTTCCAGTGGGAGTAGGTGCCGGAGGCGTGTCCGGTCTCGGTGCCCCCGGTGATGTTGAGCGCGCAGCCACTGGCCCCCTTGAGGGTCTGGGCGCCCTGCGCGGTGGCCAGGTTCAGCTGCTCGAAGGACGTGCACGTCGGGTTGTTGCGGTCGGAGCAGTTGCCCGAGGACGACCAGGTGATGCCGGCCTGGCGGAACATCTGGGTGGCGGTCGCCTGGCTGATCTTGGTGGCGGCGGAGGCGTCGGTGGCGGTGCCGAGGACGGCGACGCCGGGCGCGGCGACGAGGGCCAGCGTGGTCAGCAGGGCGCGCATCTTGAGCGGCTTCATGGAGGGACCTTCCTGCGGTGGGCCGTGCTTCCGGTGGGATCGGCTGTGCAGGTGGTGCAGGCAGATGGTGCCCGAGCGTTCGGCGCGTGCGCCAGGGGGTGTGCGTGGTGACTGTGTGAAATCACGAGAACACGTACCGGATGATGTTGAAAACTGAACAGAATGGGTCTACCGTCGGAGACGCCAGATTCGTTTAACGTTCAACCAGGAGCATGTGATGGGTATCTTCGGCCGCAAGGACACCACCGTCGCCCCCGCCGCCCAGACCGCCGCGGGCCCCGACCTCACCGCGCTGACCGGCGACTACACGATCGACCCCGCCCACAGCACGATCGGCTTCGTGGCCCGGCACGCCATGGTCACCAACGTCAAGGGCGGCTTCCACGACTTCACCGGCACGCTCCACCTGGACGGCGCCGACCCCACCCGCTCCACCGCCACGCTCGACATCCAGATGGCGAGCATCGACACCGGCAACGCCGACCGCGACGGTCACCTGAAGTCGGCCGACTTCTTCAAGATCGACGAGTTCCCGGCCATGACGTTCCGCTCCACCAAGGCCGAGTCGCTGGGCGGCGACGACTACCGCGTCACCGGCGACCTCTCCCTGCTCGGCGTCACCAAGCCGATCTCCATCGACCTGGAGTTCAACGGCTCCGCCACGGACCCCTTCGGCAACGCCCGCGTCGGCTTCGAGGGCAAGGCCGAGATCCTGCGCTCCGAGTGGGGCCTGACCTGGAACGCGGCCCTGGAGACCGGCGGTGTCCTGATCTCCGACAAGATCAAGCTGGTCTTCGACATCTCGGCCATCCGCAACGCGTGAGGCGTCGGCGGGGGGCGGACATCCGAGGGGCGGGGTCCGTGTCCGCCGGCTTCAGGTGAACGCCGGTACGGCCGCCCCGCCACCCCGCACGGCGAACTCGCACCACACGATCTTGCCGGGGTTCCGCTCCCCCACGCCCCACTTGTCCGCGAGGGCCGCGACGAGGAGCAGACCCCGGCCGCGCTCCGACTCCGAGGACGTCTCCCGGGTGCGGACCTCACCCGGACCGCTGTCGTGCACCTCCACCCGGAGCACGCCGCCCCGGTACAGCACCAGACGGACCAGGTACCCCCTGCCGGGCGGCACCCCGTGCAGCAGCGCGTTGGTCGCCAGTTCGCTCACACACAGGAGCACGTCGTCGCGCCGCTCGGCCAGCGACCAGTCGTCCAGGGTCACGCCCGCGAACATGCGGGCCAGCTGCACCGACCTGCGCTCCCGGTGACAGAAGGTCGCACGCACCGCAAAGGGTCGAAGTTCCGCGTTCATGGAACGAGTGTCACTGTGCGTCACTACGCTGGGCCAACGAGTGAGGTCGTAGTTCCGTTCACTACGACCTCGGTACGACCGGTTCGTCCATGCACGGGGGTAGGCAACGCCCATGAACCCAACACCCAGGAGCCGGAAGGTCGGTACGTGGCAGGCGGTGGGATCGCTGGTCGCCCACTACCGCAAGCAGGCACGGCTGACCCAGGAGCAGTTCTCCGAACTGGCCCACATCCACGTCGACACGGTGCGCTCCATCGAACAGGGCCGGCTGGCCCTCCAGCCGGACCGCGCCGAGCAGTTCGACGAACTACTGGGTACGGGCGGGGCGTTGGCCGTCTTCGTGACCCGCTTACCGGTGCGGGAACGGATCGTGCAGTTCGCGCAGGGGCTGGTCGATCACGAGCAGGAGGCGGTGGGGATCCTGTCGTACGAGAGCCTGCTGGTACCGGGGCTGCTCCAGACCAAGGACTACTGCCGGGCCGTCTTCGACTACCGCTATCCGGCCATCGGCGACGAGACGGCCGAACAGTGGGTGAACGCCCGCATGGAGCGGCAGCTGATCTGGCGGCGCCGGCGACCGCCCGTCGGGCACTTCGTCCTCGAAGAGAGCATCCTGCGACGGCAAGTGGGCGGCCAGGAAGTGATGCGCGAGCAGTTCCGGCAGATCCTGGAGCTCACCGAACCGACCAACGTGAGCTTCCAGATCATGCCGGTGGAAAGCGTTCCGCACGCCTGCCTGGACGGCCCCCTGGTACTGCTGGAGACCCCCGAGCACGAACGCCTGGCCTACCTGGAGGTACAGCGGGCGAGTTTCCTCGTCGACGACCCGGAAGAGGTCAGCGACTATCACCACAAGTATGCGATGCTGCGGTCACAGGCGCTCTCGCCCGACAAGAGTGTGCGCCTCTTGCACGGACTGCTAGGAGAGTCATGACGACCGCGTGGTTCAAGTCCAGCTACAGCGGCAGCGAGGGCGGCAACTGCCTCGAAGTCACCTACGACTGGCGCAAGTCCAGCTACAGCAGCAACGAAGGCGGCGACTGCGTAGAGGTCGCCGCGCACCCCGCCGCCGT
Source organism: Streptomyces sp. NPDC042638 (assembly GCF_040647235.1). Taxonomy (NCBI): domain Bacteria; kingdom Bacillati; phylum Actinomycetota; class Actinomycetes; order Kitasatosporales; family Streptomycetaceae; genus Streptomyces; species Streptomyces sp. NPDC042638. Next base: position 30,623 of record NZ_JBEZBT010000063.1, on the reverse strand, counting down.
CCACGTACGGGACTCCAAGGCGGCCACGACCGGCCCCGTCCTCACCGTCTCCCCCGCCACCTGGAGCGGGTTCCTCGACGGCATCGCCCGCTGACCGCTCGGGCGACCGGGGATCAGAACCCCCCGCCGAAGTCCCCGCCCCCACCGCCGCCCCCGTCACCGAAGCCGCCCCCGTCGCCGAACCCGCCCCCGAAGTCCCCGGAGTCGAAGTCCGTGCCGGAGACGTCGCCGCCCTGGTAGCCGCCGGCGCCGTAGTCGCCGAAGTCGCCGTACCCGGTGCCGTAGTCGGCGGCGTAGGACGGGGTGGCCATCACGCTGCCCAGTACCGTGCCGAACAGCAGGCCCGGGAGCAGGCCGCCGCCGAAGTAGCCGCCCGCCCAGGGGCCGTAGGCCGGGCCGGCGTCCCAGTAGGGGCGGCGGCCGTAGTCGGTGTCGACCTCGCGGATCACGGGGTCGCGGCCGTCGGCCAGGCGGGTGGCGTCGGCCGCGCAGACCGGGACCTCGCGCGGGGCGCCGCCGGGCGGGGTCCAGGTGGCGTCGGTGACCGAGGGGCCGTGCCGGGGGTCGAAGAAGCAGGGCGGGCGGCGCTCGGGGAGCGCGCGGTGTTCGCGCCTCGCGGACAGCTGGGCGAGGGAGAAGCGGCCGTCCTCCAGGGCCTCGGTGACCGTGCGGACGTCCTCCGGCTTCGCCGCCGCGGCCATGCGTTGTTTCGCGGTCTCGTAGGCGTCGAGGGCGCGCTCGTAGTCGGCGCGCATGGCGTCGTCGGCGCCCGGTTCCGAGGGGTGGAAGTCGAGGCGGTCCAGTTCCTCGCCGAACGCGGTGATGTCCTCGTCCACGACCACCCGCAGCCGGTCCAGGGCGGCCCGCTGCTCCTGCTCGCGGCGCCGGCGGGTGCGGCGGGTCAGGGCGTACGCGCCCGCGCCGCCGGCCACCAGCACCGCGCCCACCGTGATCAGCGCGGTGGTCGAGGCGCCGCCGCCGTCGCCGGACGAGCCGCCCCAGCTCTTCGGGGCGTGGCCGCCCATGTTGGCCAGGGCCCGGTCGGTGAAGTCGGTCAGCTGGGCCTTGGCGTCCTCGCCCCGGACGCTGGAGACCAGGTTCTGCCGGGCCGTGGCCGACATGACGGAGGAGTCGGCGCGGGCGTCGAAGCGGTCGCCGAGGCGGATGCCGTAGAGGCCGGTGATCCCGGTGGCCGCGCGCAGGTCGGTGAAGAGGTTCGTGGTGCGGTAGCCGGCCGGGAGGACCGCGATGAACAGCGGTTTGTCCGCGTCCTTGATCCGGCCGGCGAGGGTGTCGGCGTCCGCCGCCGAGAGCTGGTCGCGGGCCGCCGGGTCGACGTAGACCGGGCTCGCTCGCAGGGCCCTGGCGATCGTGGAGACGCTGGTGTCCGCGCTCGCGGCGGGCGCCGCCAGGGTCGCCAGCATCAGCGCCAGGACGGCCAGCAGCAGGGCGGGGAGGCTTCGGGTCCGCAGCACGGCCTTCATACTTCGAAACTACCCGAAGCCTCCCCAATTCGGTCATCCACCTCGGCTGACGGAGGTCAGGCGGCGCGGTAGGCGTCCGTGAGCTTCTGCACCGCCTTCCCGTACCGGCCGGTCAGCAGCAGGTGGTCGGCGTCGGCGAAGGGCTTCGCCACCGCCGCCGTGAGACGGCCGCCCGTGTGCCGCTGGACCAGCAGCCGGGCCTTGGTGACCAGCGCCCGTCCGGTCCGGTCGTCCCCGTGGCGTTCGGCCGCCGCCGCCCGGGCCCCGAGGTCGCGCAGGGCGGCCGTACCGCCCCGCGGGACGTGAGTGAGGGTGGTCAGGCCCCAGCCGTAGGGGAACTGCGGGTCGTAGGCCGTGTCGCCGACGTTGATGGGCAGCTGTGCCTGCGACTTCGGCCAGGTGACGGGGAGCTGGCCGGTGAAGGGGCGCCTGCCGTAGAGGACGTCGGCGACGCCGTCGCCCTCGGTGCCGGGCAGCCAGGAGGCGACCAGGGCGTCGATCTCGCCGAGCCGGTCGCCGAGGAGCTGGGGACGGCCGGAGACGGTCAGCACCACGCACTTCATCGCGGCGCAGACCTTGTCCACGGCTGCCTGGTCGGCCGCGGACAGGGACAGGGAGTGACCGTTGCCGACGTCTCCGACGCCCTCGGCGTAGGGGGTCTCGCCGACGACGACCACACCGACGTCGTAGCCGCCGGCCGGGGCCGAGGCGTCCTTGGAGTAGGTGACGTCCCCGCCCGCCCTGCGCAGACCCTGGAGGATGGTCGTGCCGGGAACGGTGTCGCCGGAGGCGCCCTGCCAGGTGAGGGTCCAGCCGCCGGTCTGGTTGCCGATGTCGTCGGCGTTGGACCCGGCGACGTACACCTTCTGCCTCTTCTTCAGCGGCAGCAGTCCGCCCGTGTTCTTCAGCAGGACCTGGGACTCGGCTGCCGCCTGGCGGGCCACGGCCCGGTGCGCCGCGGAGCCGATGGCGGCGGCGCCCCTGGTGTCGGCGTACGGGTGCTCGAAGAGCCCCAGCTGGAACTTCTCGGTGAGGATGCGGGAGACGGCGTCGTCCACGCGGGCCTCGCTGATCCGGCCCGCCTTCACCTCGTCGACGAGCGTGGCGGTGAAGTCCTTGTAGCCGTACGGCACCATCATCATGTCCAGGCCCGCGTTGACGGACGTGCGGACGTGGGCGGCGTAGTCGCCGGGGAGCTGGTCGATGGCGTTCCAGTCGCTGATGACGAAGCCGTCGAAGCCCAGGCGGTCCTTGAGCACGCCGTTGATCATGTCGTCGCGGGCGTGCATCTTCACCGCGCCCTTGCCGTCGCCCACGATGTCCAGGGACGAGTACGACGGCATGACCGTGCCGATGCCCCGGTCGACGGCCTCCCGGAACGGCGCGAGGTGGATGTCCTCCAGCTGTTGGCGGGTGACCTTGGTGACGCCCTGGTCGAGGGTGTACGTCCCCGTGGTCGAGGAGCCGTACGCGGTGCCGCCGTCGCCGAGGAAGTGCTTGGCGGTGGCGAGCACTTTGTCGGCGCGGTCCAGGTCCTTGCCGTTCGCGCGGCCCTGGAGGCCCTGGATCACCGTCTCCATGGAGTCGACCAGGGCGGGGTCCTCGCCGAAGGACTCGTAGGCGCGGCCCCAGCGTTCGTCGCGGCTCACGCACAGGCAGGGCGCGAAGTCCCAGGGGACGCCGGTCGCGCGGACCTCGGCGGCGGTCACCGCGCCGGTCCGCTCGGCCAGCCGTGGGTCCCGGGTCGCGCCGATGCCGATGTTGTGCGGCATGACGGTGGCGCCGGAGAGGTTGTTGTGGCCGTGGACCGCGTCGACGCCGTAGATCAGCGGGATCTGGAAGCGGGTCGCCTGGGTGCGCAGCTGGAAGGCGTCGATCATCTTCGCCCACGCCCCGGGGGTGTTGGGCGTGGGTGTGGAGCCGCCGCCGGAGAGCAGGGAGCCGAGGTCGTAGGCGGCGATGTCGCCGGGCCGGGTCATCGCGCCGCGCTCGGCCTGGGTCATCTGGCCGGCCTTCTCCGCCAGGGACATGCGGCCGAGCAGGTCCGCGACCCGCTTGCGGATCGGCAACCTCTTGTCCAGGTAGGGCAGCCCGTTCGCGTCGACGACGATCTGCGGGGTCTCGGCGGGGGCCTTGGCGCCGGTGACGTCGAGCTTCAGCGGGATGGTCTCGGCGGGTTCGGCCGCGCGGTCCCGGCGGGTGGGCACGGCGATGGTCCGGGTGGCGCCGGACGCGGTGCCGGCGGGGAAGGTGAGGGTGCCGGAGACGGGGGTGTAGTCCTGGCCGGAGGTCGCGGTGCCGTCCGCCGTGGCGTAGGTGACGGTCACCGGGGCGGTGAGGGGCTGTGCGCCGGTCGTGGCCACGGTGACCTCGACCTTGGCGGTCGCGCCCTCCTTGACCGGGTGGACGGGGGCGTCGGTGGTGACGGAGGCGGTCAGCGCCTGGTCCGGCGTCCCGTACAGCTCGACGTCGTCCAGGGCGAAGTCGCCCTTGGTGCCGGCCGGGAGGGTGAGGGCGTAGCCCCACATCTCCTTGAGGCCGAGGACGTGGTCGATGCCGCCGACGGGCTGGTAGTCCGTGCGGTAGGTGAAGTCGGTGAAGGGGAGCTCGATCCGCTTCCAGCCGGTGAAGTCGTCGGTGAAGGAGGTGGTCCAGAGTTCGGACGCCTCGCCGTTCGCGCCGCCGTCCTTGATCTCGAAGGGGATCTTCCTGCCGTTGTTCCGGCCGTCCCACCAGAAGCGGATGCCCCGGTGGGCGGACCAGTCGTGGGCGGGCGCGGTGGCGGCGAAGTCGTGGGTGAAGCCGCCGTAGCCGCTGATGTCGTAGCTGCCGGCGAGCACCTTGCCGCCCTCGGGGGCGTCGGCGCGGTCGGCGAGGCGGAGGGTGGGCGGGTCGTCGGTGTCGCCGCCCCAGGTGAAGATGCCCTCGGCGGGCTGGGCGGCGAAGGGCACCTCGCCCTCGAAGCGGTCGACGGGTGCTGGCGCCGGGTCGTCCGCGGCTTGCGCGGTCGCCCAGGGGAGCAGACCGGCCAGCAGTGCGGCGGAGGCGAGCAGGGCGGTTCTTCGCATGGACCTTCCCTCGGCTCTCGTGGTTCACTCAGGGCTTAGCTCACGGCGTGAGTTAACTAAGGGCGCTTCAGCACGTCAAGACGCCCCGTCAGCCCTGTCGACCCGAGAGGAAGGGCGACGCACCATGAGGAGAACCCCCCGCACAGTCCGGCTGCTGCTCGCCGGGCTGCTCTCCGCCGCCGGTGTCAGCGTGGCCGTACCCCCCGCGCACGCGGCCGGTGAGCAGGTCACGGCCTATCTCACCACCACCGACGACTCCGCCGGCCGGCACGTCGTACGCGGCCTGCAGGCACAGACGCCGTTCGCCTTCCAGTCCGGGACGGGTGGCGGCGGCGAGAACATCACCGTGGACGAGAACACCCGCTACCAGACCTTCACCGGCGGCGGCGCGTCCTTCACGGACACCGCGGCCTGGCTGATGAACAGCAGCGGAGCGCTGTCGCAGAGCACCCGGGACGCGACCATGCGCAAGCTGTTCTCACCCACGGACGGCATCGGACTGTCCTTCCTGCGCAACCCGATGGGCGCCTCCGACCTGGCGCGCTACGGCTACACGTACGACGACGTGCCGGCCGGCCAGACCGACGCGTCGCTGTCGAAGTTCTCCATCGCGCACGACCTGGCGGACGTGGTGCCGCTGACGAAGCAGGCACTCCAGCTCGATCCCGCGCTCACGGTGATGGCCTCGCCGTGGACGGCGCCGGCCTGGATGAAGGACAGCGGCTCGCTCAACGGGGGCTGGCTGAAGTCCGAGGACTACGGGGCCTACGCCTCCTACTTCGTGAAGTACCTCCAGGCGTACCGGGACCAGGGCGTCAACGTCTCGTACGTGACCGCGCAGAACGAGCCGACCTGCTGTTCCGGCTACCCGTCGATGAGCTGGAACGCGAGCGGCCTCGCGTACTTCACCAAGAGCGAGCTGCTGCCCAGGCTCGCGTCCGCCGGCCTGACCACGAAGGTGCTGGCGCACGACTGGAACTGGGACGTCTACGACTCCTACGCCGCCCAGACGGTGGACGATCCGGCGGTGCGCAACCACCCGAACTTCGGCGGCATCGCCTGGCACGGCTACGGCGGTGACATCGCCAAGCAGACGAGCGTGCACAACCAGTACCCGGCGCTGGACGCCTTCGGCACCGAGCACTCCGGCGGCACCTGGATCGCCAACCAGCAGCGCGAGGACATGTCCAACATCATCGACTACACCCGCAACTGGGCGAAGTCGGTGACCAAGTGGTCGCTGGCCGTGGACCAGAACATGGGCCCGCACAACGGCGGCTGCGGCACCTGCACCGGCCTGATCACCGTGCACAACGGGGACGGCGCGAGCGGGACGGTCGACTACACGGTCGAGTACTACACCATGGGCCACCTGACGAAGTTCGTCCGGCCCGGCGCCCAGCGCATAGCCTCCACGGCGTCCGCCGCGGTGCCGAACGTGGCCTGGCGCAACCCGGACGGCAGCAAGGCGCTGATCGCGTACAACGACGGCTCCTCGGCGAAGACGGTCACCATCAACTGGGGCGGCCAGCACGCCACTTACTCGCTGCCCGGGAAGACCTCGGCGACCTTCACCTGGTCCGGCACGCAGTCCGGCGGTGGCGGCACGTCCGGCGCCTTCGTGGGGCTGGCCGGCAAGTGCCTCGACGTGGCGGGCGGTTCGAGCGCCAACGGTACGGCGGTGCAGCTCTACGACTGCAACGGCTCCGCCGCGCAGACGTGGACCGTCCAGGCCGACGGCTCGGTCCGGGCGCTCGGCAAGTGCCTGGACGTCACCTCCGCCTCCACGGCGGACGGGGCCAAGGTGCAGTTGTACGACTGCAACGGGAGCGGTGCCCAACGGTGGTCGTACAACGCGGCCACGGGCGATGTCGTGAACGCGACGGCGGACAAGTGCCTCGACGTCACGGACAACTCCTCGGCCAACGGGGCCCGGGCGCAGATCTGGACGTGCACGGGCGCCGCCAACCAGAAGTGGACCCTGCGCTAGGACGGACCGGCCCCCGGCCGCGGCACACGGAAGGAGGGGGTGCACGGCGCCGCCGGGTTCCCCCTCTTCTCCCCGCGCGTCCCCGCGCGTCCTCGAGCGGCTCGCCGGGGCCGCTGAGCGGCGGCCGCCCGGCGGCTGGGGGACGATGAGGGGGACCGGCCCCCGGCCGGACCCACCCACGCGCCGAGGAGCGGACGATGCGCGAGTTCCTGGTCGAGATCACCACCTCGGTGCCCGCGGGCACCACCGAGGAAGAGGTCGCCCGGCGCCGGGCCGCCGAGGCCGTCCGGGCCCGGGAACTGGCCGCCACCGGCCATCTGGCCCGCCTGTGGCGCCCGGTCGGCGAGCTGCGCAGCATCGGCGTCTGGCGCGCCGACGACGAGGCGCAGCTGCACGAGGAGGTGCTCGGTACGCTGCCGCTGCGGCCATGGATGAGTCTCACCGTCACCCCGCTGGAGTCCCACCCGAACGATCCGGGCCGTTCCTGACCCCTGGCGAGATCTGGAGCCCCCATGACCACACCGCAGGACCTGTTCCTCGTCAGCCTGGACATCCCCCGCGAGGAGCCCGTCGAGCAGGGGGACCTGTCCCTGGCGCTGGCCGGGGCCGAGCTGATCGACCTCCTCGGCGCCCGGGCGCTCACCCTGGCGGACGGGCGGATCGTGCCGGGGCCGGTGCTGACGACGGGTGACCGGCTGCTGGACGAGGCGGGGGCCGCGCTGGTCCGCACGGAGCCGTACGAGACGGTCGAGGACTGGCTGTGGCGGCGCGGGCAGGGGCTGGCCACGGCCTACCGGGACGTCCTGGAGGCCGAGGGGCAGCTCACCGGCAAGCGCCGGCACTGGCTGGCGTTGCGCGACCGGGACGACCCCAAGGCCGACACCCCCGCCCGCCGGCACGCCGCCGACCGCTGGTGGTCGCACGAGCCCGTGCTGGCGGCCCTCGCCTCCACCCTGGGCATCCCGGACGACCGGCCGGCCGCGCCCGAGCCGGGCGACGAAGAGGTCGTCACCGTGCTGGTGGCGGTCGGCGACGCCGTCACGGAGCTGGAGGCGGTACGCGAGCGGCGCCGCATCGAGAACATCGCCTTCGACAACATCTGGCGGGCGCCCTGAGCCTCACAGGATCAGCTCGCCGATCCCCAGCAGGTTCCCCTCGCTGTCCCGGAACCACGCGCCGTACTCGCCGCGCGCGCCCTTGCTCGGATAGTTGCCATCGATCTCGGCGATGCCGTCCCGGGTGCGGAAGCCGGGCGCGTCGACCTCCTCGAAGACCACGCCCCGGCGGCGCAGCTCGGTGACGGCCGCCTGGATGTCGTCCACCTCGAAGGCCATCTGGGTGAAGGTGCCGGGCGAGGCCCCCGTCGAGCGGAACACGACGAAGTCCACGCCCGCGCACCGGTACAGCAGCCCGCCGGGCCGCTCGTCCACCGGGTGCAGGCCGAGCTTCTCGGCGTAGAAGCGCCGGGCCCGGTCCAGGTCCCGCGCGGGCAGCCGGGTCGCCACGCGGGCCCTGGCCAGCACGTCACTCGCGTGTGAGGTCATGCCTCCACTGTGGCCTACTCGGCCGGCTGCACGCCCGCGCGGAGGAGGCCGTACGTGTACGCGTCCTCCAGGGCCTGCCAGGAGGCGGCGATGACGTTCTCCGCGACGCCGACCGTGGCCCACTCGCCCGAGCCGTCGGAGGTGGAGATCAGCACGCGGGTGGTGGACGACGTGCCGTGCTTGCCCTCCAGGATGCGGACCTTGTAGTCCACCAGCTCCAGCTTGGCGAGCTGCGGGTAGATCTTCTCCAGCGCCACGCGCAGGGCGCGGTCCAGCGCGTTGACCGGGCCGTTGCCCTCCGCGGTGGCCACGATCCGCTCACTCTTGGCCCACAGCTTCACCGTGGCCTCGTTGGCGTGGGTGCCGTCGGGCCGGTCCTCCACGATGGCCCGCCAGGACTCGACCTCGAAGTACTTCAGCGGCCTGCCCTCGACCTCGGCGCGCAGGAGCAGTTCGAAGGAGGCGTCGGCGGCCTCGTAGGTGTACCCCCGCAGTTCCCGCTCCTTCACGCGCTCGACCACCCGGCCGACCACCTCGCGGTCGCCGCCCAGGTCGATGCCCAGCTCCTTGCCCTTCAGCTCGACCGAGGCGCGGCCGGCCATGTCGGAGACGAGCATGCGCATGGTGTTGCCGACCAGCTCGGGGTCGATGTGCTGGTACAGGTCCGGGTCGACCTTGATGGCGGAGGCGTGCAGACCGGCCTTGTGCGCGAAGGCCGAGACGCCCACGTACGGCTGGTGCGTGGACGGCGTCAGGTTGACGACCTCGGCGATGGCGTGGGAGATGCGGGTGGTCTCGCGGAGCCTGCCCTCGGGCAGCACCTTCTTGCCGTACTTCAGCTCCAGGGCCGCGACCACCGGGAACAGGTTGGCGTTGCCGACGCGCTCGCCGTAGCCGTTGGCCGTGCACTGCACGTGGGTGGCGCCCGCGTCCACGGCGGCCAGGGTGTTGGCGACCGCGCAGCCGGTGTCGTCCTGGGCGTGGATGCCCAGCCGGGCGCCGGTGTCGGCGAGGACGGTCGAGACGACCGCGTGCACCTGGGCGGGGAGCATGCCGCCGTTGGTGTCGCAGAGGACGACGACGTCGGCGCCGGCCTCGGCGGCGGTACGGACGACCGCCTTGGCGTACTCGGGGTTGGCGCGGTAGCCGTCGAAGAAGTGCTCGCAGTCCATGAAGACCCGGCGGCCCTGGTCCTTCAGGTACGACACGGTGTCGCGGACCATCTCCAGGTTCTCGTCCAGGGTCGTGCGCAGCGCCAGCTCCACGTGCCGGTCGTGCGACTTGGCGACCAGGGTGATCACCGGTGCGCCGGACTCCAGCAGCGCTTTGACCTGGGGGTCCTCGGCGGCTTTGGCGCCGGGCCGGCGGGTGGCGCCGAAGGCGACCAGCTGGGCGTGCCGGAACTCGATCTCCGCCTGGGCGCGGGCGAAGAACTCGGTGTCGCGGGGGTTCGCTCCGGGCCAGCCGCCCTCGATGAAGCCGACGCCGAAGTCGTCCAGGTGCCGGGCGATGGCGAGCTTGTCCGCGACGGTGAGGTTGATGCCCTCGCGCTGCGCGCCGTCGCGCAGCGTGGTGTCGAAGACGTGGAACGAGTCGTCGAGCTCGCTGGTTGCCGTCTCGGTCATGGTCTCAAGGCTCCTGTTGTGAATCTTCGGTCTTACCGGAATGACCGGCTCCACCGTCCCCCCAATACTCCCTCGCGCTCCGCTCCCGGCTGAAGGTGGGCCGGAAAACGAAAAAACCCCTCGCGGGTGCGAGAGGTCTGCGCGCGGGTCGAGGACGACGGTGGCCACCCGCACCTGGTCGTACGAGGTGGTCACTGCGGACCGGCGCGCCTGCTGCCAATAATCATGGCGAACGAGAACACGGGGGCAGTCTGGCACAGTGCCGCCCCCGGCTCACCGCCCGTCTCAGGATGCGGTCGTCAGACTGGACTCCCCGTCCTCCTCGGTGGCCCGCACCCGGGCCAGATCCAGGTCCTTCGTCTCGCGCATGGTGACGTACACCACCAGGGACACGGCGGCGCAGGCGGCCACGTACCAGTAGAAGCCGGACTCGATGCCGCCCTTCTTGAACCACAGGGCGACGTACTCCGCGGTGCCGCCGAAGAGCGCGTTGGCGACGGCGTACGGCAGGGCCACACCGAGCGCGCGCACGCCGGTCGGGAACAGCTCGGCCTTCACACAGGCGTTGATGGAGGTGTAGCCGGTGACCACGACGAGCGCGAGCAGCGCGAGGCCGAGGGCGGGCCAGTAGCCGTCGACGTGCCGGAGCAGGGTCATGACCGGGACGGTGAGGACGGTGCAGCCGACCGCGAAGGTGATGAGCAGCGGGCGCCGGCCGATCCGGTCGGACAGGGCGCCCGCGAGCGGCTGGAGCGCGGCGAAGACGATCAGCGCGGTGAAGGAGACGAGGGTGGCGGTCTCCTTGGACAGTCCCGCGGAGTTGGAGAGGTACTTGGTCAGGTAGGTGGTGTACGTGTAGTAGGCCACCGTGCCGCCCATGGTGAGGGCGACGACCAGGAACGCCTCCCGCCTGTGCCGCCACAGGGCGCGCAGTGTGCCCCGCTCCTCGGCGTGCGAGGTGTCCTCCGCGTACACCTCGGTCTCCAGCATGCTGCGGCGCAGGTAGAAGACGACCGCCGCGCCGAGGGCTCCGACGACGAAGGGGATGCGCCAGCCGTAGCTGTGCAGGGCGTCGTCGGACATGGTGCGCTGCAGGACGATCTGGAGGCCCAGGCCGACGATCTGGCCGGCCGTCATCGACACGTACTGGAAGCTGGAGGCGAAGCCGCGCCGGGCCGGGTCCGACGCCTCGGTCAGATAGGTGGCGCTGGCCGCGTACTCGCCGCCCACCGACAGTCCCTGGAGCAGGCGTGCGACGAGCAGGACGAGCGCGCCGCCGTAGCCGGCCACCGCGTAGGTCGGGGCCACGGCGATCAGGACCGCCGACGCCGACATCAGCGAGACGGTCAGGGTCAGCGCCGCCTTGCGGCCCTTGCGGTCACCGACCCTGCCCAGCAGCCAGCCGCCCACGGGCCGCATGAAGAAGCCCACGGCGAAGATGCCGGCGGTGTTCATCAGCTGGGCGGTGGGGTTGCCGCTCGGGAAGAACGCTCCCGCGAAGTAGGTGGCGAAGCTGGCGTACACGAACCAGTCGAACCACTCCACCATGTTGCCGGCGGAGCCGACCCAGATCTTCTTCCAGTGTTGTCGTCCCATGGGCCGTTACCTGCCCGGAGGCGGAGTGAACGATTCCTTCACCGGGTGACAGGTGCTCCTACGGCGACGGGGCGTCGGACGTCAGAAGGCCGTCGGTGATGAACTCCCGTACATGCGCCAGGATTCGCTCCCGGTCGGTACCGCGCAGCCCGATGGCGACGTGGATGGAGAACCCGTCCAGCAGCGCACGCAGCTTCGTCGCGAAGCGGTCCGCGTCCACCGCCCGGAACTCCCCCCGCGAGACGCCCTCGGCGACCAGGGCGACCAGGTCGCGGTGCCAGGCGCCCTCGATGGCCGCCTGCCGGGCCCGCGCGTCGTCGTCGGCGTTCTGCGAGCGGTTCCAGACCTCCAGCCAGAGCGTCCAGTGCGGGTCGCGGTGGCCGTCGGGCACGTACAGGTCGACGTAGGCGGCGAGGCGCTCGCGGGCGGTTCCGGGCGCGGTGAGCAGGCGGCCCCGTTCGGCGCCGAGCCGGCCCTCGCTCCACTCCAGGGTCCGCAGCAGCAGTTCGTCCTTGGAGTGGAAGTAGTACAGCAGGTGCCCGCTGCTCATCCCGACCTCGCGGCCCAGCCCCGCCATGGTGAGCTTCTCCAGACCGCGCTCGGCGATCATGTCCATGGCGGTTGCGAGGACGTCCTCGCGGGGCGGGGCGGGGGTGCGGCGGCGCGGCGGCGGAGCGTCGGTCATGCCGGCACCACCCGTACGGCGCGGGTGTCCCGCGGCCCGGCGGACAGCGCGTGCCGCGACCCGTCGGCGTTCGCCGTCCCGTGACAGGCGGGGCGTTCGGGCAGCTCGGGGGGCAGCGGGCGCGGCGGCTCGCTGAGACGGCGGCCGGGGGCCGCGCACACCAGGACGTTCACCCGTATGTTCTACCTGAACGTCCGCGTCACCGGACCTTCGGCTGCTGCTGCGTGATGCAGTGGATGCCGCCGCCGCCCGCGAAGATCGTGCGGGCGTCCACCAGGGTCACCGTGCGCTCGGGGAAGAGACGGCGGAAGATCCCGGCGGCGATCTCGTCGCGCGGGTCGTCGAAGCCGCACAGCACGACGCCGCCGTTGCAGATGTAGTGGTTGATGTAGGAGTAGTCGGCCCAGTGGCCGTCGGCCTCCAGGACGGTCGGGGCGGGCACCTCGACGACCTCCAGCCTGCGGCCCCGGGCGTCGGTGGCCGACTTCAGCAGGCCGATGACCTCCTTGGTGACCTCGTGGTCGGGGTGGGCCGGGTCCGGCTGGTGGTGCGCGACCACGACGCCGGGGCGGGCGAAGGCGGCGACGATGTCGACGTGACCGAGGGTGCCGAAGCCGTAGGGCGGGTAGTCGCCGGTCAGACCGCGGGGCAGCCAGATCGCCTTGCTGGTGCCGAGGTGGGCGTGGATCTCGGCCTCGACCTCCTCCCTGGACCAGTGCGGGTTGCGCTCGGGGCCGAGCTGCACGGTCTCGGTGAGCAGGACGGTCCCCTCGCCGTCGACGTGGATCGCGCCGCCCTCGTTGACCAGCTGGGAGGTGTACGTCTTCGCGCCCGCGAGGTCGGAGACGTACGCGCCGATCTTCGAGTCGTGCTCCCAGCGTGCCCAGTCCTGGGCGCCCCAGCCGTTGAACGTCCAGTCGACGGCGCCGAGTTCGCCCTTGTCACTGGTCAGGAAGGTGGGACCGATGTCCCGCATCCAGGCGTCGTCCAGCTCGCGCTCGACGGTGTCCACGCCCGGTCCGAGCAGTGCCTGGGCGTCGGCCGACTGACCGGGGCCGCAGACGACCGTCACCGGCTCGAAGCGGTGGACGGCGCGGGCCACCGAGGCCCAGGCGAGGCGGGAGAGGCGGAGGTCCTCCGGGTCGTCGAAGGTGGGATTGGGGCTGGGCCAGGCCATCCAGGTGCGCTCGTGCGGAGTCCACTCGGCGGGCATCCGGAAGCCGTCGGCGGCGGGCGTGGTCATGTGCATTCCCGGGTTCTCAGAGGAAGTAGAGGCGGTTGAGGGAGACGGAGTCGGCGGGCTCGGAGCTGAGCGGGTCGCCGTCGAGGGTGACGAGGCCGGTGCGCTGGTCGACGTCGACCGCTCCGATGCGGGCGTTCAGCCGCAGGTCGGCGGGGCCGATCCCGCGGGTGCCGCGCACGGCGACCCGGCGCCGGCGGGTGGGCATCGTGTCGTTGCCCTGGTCGACGGCGGCCCGGGCGACGAACGCGACGGAGATGTCCGCGGCCGTGGCGCCGTACGAGCCGAACTGGGGGCCGAGGACGAGCGGTTCGCAGGTGTCGGTGGCCGCGTTGGGGTCACCGACCACGCCGTACGCCGGGAAGCCGGACTTGAGGACGAGCTGCGGCTTGGCGCCGAAGTACTCGGGGCGCCACAGCACGATGTCGGCGAGCTTGCCGACCTCGATCGAGCCGACCTCGTGGGCGAGGCCGTGCGCGAGGGCCGGGTTGATGGTCAGCTTGGCCATGTAGCGCAGGACACGGGCGTTGTCGTCGCCCTCGCCGTCGCCCTCCATGGGGCCCAGCTCCGCCTTCATCTTGCCGGCCATGGCGAACGTACGGCGGACCGTCTCACCGGCGCGGCCCATGCCCTGGGCGTCGGAAGAGGTGATGCCGATCGCGCCCAGGTCGTGCAGCACGTCCTCGGCGCCCATCGTGCCGGCCCGGATCCGGTCGCGGGCCATGGCCGCGTCACCGGGCAGGTCGGTCTTGAGGTCGTGGACGGAGACGATCATGCCGTAGTGCTCGGCGACCGCGTCCCGCCCGAAGGGCAGGGTGGGGTTGGTGGAGGAGCCGATGACGTTCGGCACGCCGGCCATCTTCAGCACGTTGGGCACGTGTCCGCCGCCGCAGCCCTCGATGTGGAAGGCGTGGATCGTGCGGCCCTCCAGCACCCTGAGGGTGTCCTCGACCGACAGGCACTCGTTCAGGCCGTCGCTGTGCAGGGCCACCTGGACGTCGTGCTCCTCGGCGACGCGCAGCGCGGTGTCCAGGGCACGGGTGTGGGCGCCCATGTCCTCGTGCACCTTGAAGCCGCTCGCCCCGCCCTCGGCCAGGGCCTCGATCAGGGGCGCCTCGTGGGACGACGAACCCCGGCCCAGGAAGCCGATGTTGACGGGCCAGGCGTCGAAGGCGTTGAAGGCGTGGCGCAGCGCCCAGGGCGAGTTGACGCCGACGCCCCACACGGGGCCGAACTCCTGCCCGATGATCGTGGTCACGCCGGAGGCGAGGGACGCCTCCATGATGCGCGGGGACAGCAGGTGGACGTGGGTGTCGACGGCGCCCGCGGTGGCGATCAGGCCCTCTCCGGAGACGATCGAGGTGCCGGTGCCGACGACGACGTCCACCCCGTCCAGGGTGTCCGGGTTGCCGGCCCGCCCGATGGAGCAGATGCGCCCCTCGCGGATGCCGAGGGACACCTTCCTGATGCCCTGCGCCGCGTCGATCACGACGACGTTGCTGATCACGACGTCGCAGGTCTCGCGGACGGCGGCGGCCTTCAGGTGCAGTCCGTCGCGGGCGGTCTTGCCGAAGCCGGCCAGGAACTCGTCGCCGTACTTCTGGGCGTCGGACTCGACGCGGACGGTCAGACCGGAGTCGCCGAGACGGATGCGGTCGCCGGCGCGGGGGCCGTGGGTGGCCGCGTAGGCGTGGGGGTCGACATGGATCGACCGGCTCACCTCGCGTCCCTTCGAGCGGCTCATCGCCGGTCTCCTTCCGTCGTGACACCGAGATATCCGCAGGCGGCGGCCCGGCGCAGGGCTTCCTCGCGGGCTCCGGGCGCGTCCAGCGGCCCGTCCACGAGTCCGGCGAAGCCGATCGCGATCCGCTCGCCGCCCACGGGTACGAGCCCGACCTCCTCGCTCTCGCCCGGCCCGAACCGGACCGAGGAGCCCGCGGGCACGGCGAGGCGCATGCCGTAGGCGCTGCGGCGGTCGAAGTCGAGGCGCGGGTTGGCCTCGAAGAAGTGGAAGTGGGAGGTGACGGAGACCGGCACGGTCGCGGTGTTGGTGACGCGGAGCCGGACGACCGGTTCGGGGTCGGCGTGCCCGGGGCCGGGCAGCAGCGCGCCCGGCGCCCGCTCGCCCAGGCCTCCCCCTGCTTCGCGGGGGGACCCCCAGCCGATGGGGTCGGAGACGACCGCGAGGCGGGAGCCGTCGTCGAAGACGGCCTCGACCATCACCTCGGTGACGACGTCGGCGACGCCCGGGAGCACGTCCTCGGGGCCGAGCACCGAGCGGGCCGCCTCGATGGCCTCGGCGAGCCGCCTGCCGTCCCGGGCGGCCTCGCAGACGGTGTCCGCGATCAGCGCGGTGGCCTCCGGCACGTTGAGCCGGAGGCCGCGCGCCCGGCGGGCCCGGGCCAGCTCGGCGGCTCCGAAGAGCAGCAGCCGGTCACGTTCCGTTGGGGTCAGTCTCACGACGCGGCACCTCCTTGTCTTCCCAAAGTTAGAACATCACTCTAAACAGAGAATTCATGAAACAGAAGCATTGACCGGAACCGGGGGTTCACGTCACATTGAACGTCGCTCTAACCCCGAGGCGGCCGTCGAAGGAGACCAGCCATGCCGATAGAACAGCACGGAGTCGACACCATCCCGGAGCCGGAGCGGACCAGTGGTCCGCGTGACCTCGTGTCGATCCTGCTCGGCTCCAACCTCTGCCTCGGGGTGATCATCTTCGGCTGGCTGCCGCCGTCCTTCGGGCTCGGCTGGTGGGCGTCGGTGAGCGCCATCGCGGCGGGCACGGTGATCGGCACCCTGTTCACGGCCCCGCTCGCGCTGGTCTCCCTGCGCACCGCGACCAACCTCTCCACCTCCTCGGGCGCGCAGTTCGGCGTGCGCGGCCGGCTGGTCGGCTCGGTCGTCGGACTGCTGCTAGCCCTCGGCTACACCGCGCTGACGGTGTGGATCGGCGGGGACGTGATGCTGGGCGTTCTCGGCCGGCTCTTCGGGGTGCCGGCCGACGGTGTGTCGTACGCCCTCGTCTACGCGGTGCTCGCCGCGGCGACCGTCGCGGGCGCGGTCTACGGCTACCGCGTGCTGCTCGCCATGTCCCGGGTGCTGGCCGTCGGCATGACGGCCCTGCTGCTCCTGGGCGTCCTCGCCTACGCCCCGCACTTCGGCACCGGCGCGCTGCCGGAAGCGGGCGGCTACCTGCTGGGGTCGTTCTGGCCCACCTGGTTCCTGGCGGCGGTGGCGGCGGGACTGTCCGGGCCCGTCGCCTTCATCACCCTGCTCGGCGACTACACGCGCTACATCTCCCCCACCCGCCACTCCAGCCGCAAGGTTCTGCACGCCACCTGGCTCGGACTGGTCCTCGGCCTGCTGGTGCCCCAGCTGTTCGGCACGTTCACCGCGTACGCCGCCCGTGCGGCCACCGACTACGCGGGCCCGCTGGTCTCCGCCTCCCCCGGCTGGTACCTGGTGCCGCTGCTGCTGTCCGCCTCGGCCGGCTCGGTCGGCAACGCGGGCCTGATGCTGTACTCCATGGGCCTGGACCTGGACGCGATCCTGCCCCGCGCCTCCCGCGCCCGCGCCACCTACACGGTCGCCGTCGTGGCCACCGCCTGCGTCTTCGCCGGCCACTACGCCTGGAACGCGCAGTCGGCGATGACCTCCTTCGTGCTCCTGCTCACCGCCGTCGGCACCCCGTGGGCGGTGATCACCCTCATCGGCTTCGTCCGCTGCCGCGGGGTGTACGACGCCGACGCCCTCCAGGTCTTCAACCGCCGCTCGCGGGGCGGGATCTACTGGTACCGGGCGGGCTGGAACGTACAGGCCGCCACCGCCTGGGCGGCCGGCGCGGTGGTCGGCCTGCTGGCCGTGTCGCTGCCGTCGTACGAGGGTCCGCTGCTGCACCTGACCGGCGGGGTGGACTGCAGCTTCCTGCTGTCGGGGCTGGTCGGCGGGGTCGTCTATCTCCTGCTGAGCGCACGCGGCGCCGGCCCCACGGTCACGGCGCGGGAGCCCGCCGAGCCGGCCACCACGGTGGCCGCCGGGGGCTGACCCCGGGACACCCACAGTCGGCCCGGGCCGGCCGGGGACGGCCGGCCGGCCCGGGCTCCTTCATGGCGCGGCGCCTAGCCGACGCGGTGCATCCAGCCGTGCTTGTCCTCGGTCATGCCGCGCTGGATGCTGAGCAGGGCCTCCCGCAGCCGCTGGGTGACCGGGCCGGGCGTGCCGTCACCGTGGGTCCACTGGTCCGTCTTGGTCTTGACGTGACCGATCGGGGTGACCACGGCGGCGGTGCCGCACGCGAAGACCTCGGTGAGGGCACCGGAGGCGGCGTCCGCCCGCCACTGCTCCAGGGTGACCGTGCCCTCCTCGGCGGTGTAGCCGAGGTCGCGGGCGACCTGGAGGAGGGAGTCGCGGGTGATGCCCTCCAGGATGGAGCCGGTGAGCGACGGGGTGACGATCCGGTCGCCGTAGACGAAGGCGACGTTCATGCTGCCGCTCTCCTCGACCTTGGTGCGGGTGACCGCGTCGAGGTAGACGACCTGGTCGCAGCCGTGCGCGGCGGCCTCGGCCTGCGGGAGCAGGGAGGCGGCGTAGTTGCCGCCGGTCTTGGCGTCGCCGGTGCCGCCCGGGACGGCGCGGACGTGGTCCTCGGAGACCCAGATGGTGACCGGCTTCACGCCGCCGGCGAAGTAGGCGCCGGACGGGGAGGCGATCAGCATGAACAGGTACTCGTTGGCCGGGTGGACGCCGAGCGCGGCCTCCGTGGCGAACATGAACGGCCGCAGGTACAGCGACTCCTCACCGCCGTGCGGCGGGACCCAGTCGGCGTCCTGGCTGAGCAGCGCGTCCAGAGCGGCGATGAACAGCTCCTCGGGCAGCTCGGCCATGGCCATGCGGCGGGCGGAGGTGCGGAAGCGGCGGGCGTTGGCCTCGGGGCGGAACAGCGCGATCGAGCCGTCGGGCTGGCGGTAGGCCTTCAGCCCCTCGAAGATCTCCTGGCCGTAGTGCAGGACGTGGGTGGAGGGGTCCAGGGAGATCGGGCCGTACGGGACGAGCTGGGCGTCGTGCCAGCCACGGCCCTCGGTCCACCTGATCGTCACCATGTGGTCGGTGAAGTGGCGGCCGAACCCCGGGTTGGCCAGGATCGCCTCGCGCTCGGAGGCGGCGAGCGGGCTGGCGGACGGCTTGAGCTCGATCGTGGGCGTCGTCATCAGTGGTGTCCTTCACCGGTTGTAGTGACGGGCCGCGCTCACGCCTGTACTGCCGGTCGTCGGTGCTAGGACGTCCGAGCATTCCCTCATGTCGCGGCCCCGCGTTCGATTATCGCGCGGGCGCCGGCGACGGACGGATCCAGGGTGATGCGGCCCAGGGTTGATGGTGGCACCCGGCGAGGCACAGGAAAAGCCGCCGGGTGCGGTAGCGACCCGGCGGCTTGGAGGCAGAGCGGCGGGTCAGCCGGCTACGCGTACGGCGAGCGCGTCGCCGATCTCGGAGGTGGAGCGGGCCGGCTTGCCGACGCGCTCGGTCAGGTCGGCGGCGACCGCCGCGTCGATGCGGTCGGCCTCCGCGTCGTAGCCGAGGTGGCGCAGCAGCAGGGCGACGGACAGGACGGTGGCGGTGGGGTCGGCCTTGCCCTGGCCCGCGATGTCCGGGGCCGAGCCGTGGACCGGCTCGAACATGGACGGGAACTCCCGGCCGGGGTTGATGTTCCCGGAGGCGGCCACGCCGATGCCGCCGGAGACGGCCGCGGCGAGGTCGGTGATGATGTCGCCGAAGAGGTTGTCGGTGACGATGACGTCGAAGCGGCCGGGGTCGGTGACGAGGTAGATCGTCGCCGCGTCGACGTGGATGTAGTCGGTGGTGACCTCGGGGAACTCCTCGGCCACCCGGTTGAAGACGTTCGTCCACAGGTGCCCGGCGAAGGTCAGCACGTTGTTCTTGTGGACCAGCGTGAGCTTCTTGCGCGGGCGGGCCTGGGCACGGGCGAAGGCGTCGCGGACCACGCGCTCGACACCGAAGGCCGTGTTCACGGACACCTCGGTGGCGACCTCGTGCTCGGTGCCCTTGCGGATCGTGCCGCCGTTGCCCGTGTACGGGCCCTCGGTGCCCTCGCGGACGACGACGAAGTCGATCTCCGGCTGGCCGGCGAGCGGGGTGGCGACACCCGGGAGCAGCTTGGACGGGCGCAGGTTGACGTGGTGGTCGAAGGCGAAGCGGAGCTTGAGCAGGAAACCGCGCTCCAGGACGCCGGACGGCACCGACGGGTCGCCGATCGCGCCGAGCAGGATGACGTCGTGCCGCCTGAGCTGCTCCAGGTCGCCGTCGGTGAGGGTCTCACCGGTGGCGTGGTAGCGGCGGGCGCCGAAGTCGTACTCCTTGGTCTCCAGCTTCACATCCTGCGGCAGGACGGCGGAGAGGACCTTGAGACCCTCGGCCACGACCTCCTGGCCGATGCCGTCACCGGGGATCACTGCGAGATTGATGCTGCGAGACATGCCCGGCACCCTACTCCTCGTCCCATGGGATGACACACCTAGTCCGCCATGCGGACACCCGGACGGGTGCCGGCGTCAGCCTGTCGGTTCCTGTTCACCCGTATGTGGCAAGGGTGTTGTGCTCCGGTGGAAGATTCCCTGTCATGGAGACCCCTGACGTCGGCATCCCGCACCCGCTCGCCGAGCGGCTGAGCATGGCCGAGCAGTACGAGTACCTGCGCACCCGTGTGCTCCCGCGCCGCACCCTGGTGACCGCGGGCGCGGTGGCGGGCGGCCTGCTGGCCGGCTGCGGCACCGCGTCCGCCGGCAGGCCGGACCCGGCCACCTCACGGGCGCCGGGTTCGGCGGTCCTGCCGTTCGGCCGCCATCTCGCCTTCGGCTCCGATCCCAGGACCGGGATGCGGATCTCCTGGCAGGTGCCGTCCGCGGTGAAGCGGCCGTACGTGCGCGTCGGTCTGCGCCCGGACGACCTCGGACACCGCGTCGCGGCCGAACTGCGCCCGCTGCACACGCCCGCGGCGCAGGGGGTGCGGCCCGCACTGGAGCAGTACTACGTGCACGCGGCCGTGGCCGGCCTCACGCCCGGCACGACCTACTACTACGGCGTCGGCCACGACGGCTGGGACCCCACCGCCTCCGCCCATCGCGCGGCCATCACCTCCTTCCGCACGGCGCCCGCCCGTCCCGGGCGGTTCGTCTTCACCGCCTTCGGCGACCAGGGCGTGAGCCGGGCCGCACACGCCAACGACGACGTGCTGCTGCGTCAGAAGCCGGCCTTCCACCTGCACGCCGGCGACATCTGCTACGCCGACGCCAACGGCACCGGCCGGAAGTCGGACGGCTACGATCCCGCCTTCTGGGACCTGTTCCTGAAGCAGAACGAGCCGGTCGCGCGGTCCGTGCCCTGGATGGTGACGACCGGCAACCACGACATGGAGGCCTGGTACTCGCCGGACGGCTACGGCGGCCAGCTGGCCCGCTTCTCCCTCCCGGAGACGGGCTTCGACCCGCACGGCACGCCGGGCGCGTACGCGTTCACCTACGGCAACGCCGCCTTCGTCGCACTGGACGCCAACGACGTGTCCTACGAGATCCCCGCCAACCTCGGGCACACCGGCGGCCGGCAGACGGCCTGGCTCGACCGGACACTGCGGCGGCTGCGCGCCACCCACGGCATCGACTTCCTGGTCGTCTTCTTCCACCACTGCGCCTACTCCACCTCGCAGCACGCCTCGGACGGGGGCGTACGGCGGGAGTGGCTGCCGCTGTTCGCGAAGCACCAGGTGGATCTGGTGATCAACGGCCACAACCACGTGTACGAGCGCACGGACGCGATCAGGGCCGGACGGATCGGCCGGGCGGTGCCCGTCGGCGGCTCCACCGACCCCACCCGGGACGGCACGGTGTACGTCACGGCGGGCGGCGGCGGCCGTGACCTGTACTCCTTCCCCTCGGGCGTCAAGGACAGCTACGAGGGGCACGTGACCCGGCACGGGGCCGTGCCGACCTTCGTCTGGGGGAAGGGCGGGGGCCGCGCGTCGGAGACGGTGGAGTGGTCCCGGGTCCGCTACACCGGCTTCTCGCTGCTCTCGGTGGAGGTCCGGGCGGGCACCTCACCTCGGCTCGCGGTGTCGGCACTGGCCCAGAACGGGCGTCGGATCGACCACTTCGAGGTGCGGCGGGGCAGGTGACCGGCCGCCGGGGAGCACGGCGCGCCGGATGACCGGCCGCCGGCGTCGCGGCGCGGCGGGGGGCCGTGCCGCACCCCGTGCGGGTGCGGCTCGCGGCCGGCGGTCCGGCTCAGTGGCCGGTCTCGCCGCCGTTGTCCCGGCGGTCCAGGGCGCGCTGGAGGGCGGCGGCGGCGTTCTTGCGCTCGGACTCGCTCGAGCGGGTGATGTGGCGGACTCGGGGGCGGACGGTCGTCTCGGCCATGGGAATCGACTCCTTCGGCAGAACGCGGAGCACGGCAGTGAGGGATACGAGACGCCGGAAGGGGCGGGGAGCGTCGGCCGCAGGGGTTGCCTGCACAGGGCCCGGCTCACGACCGCCATTCGCTGGATCGAGCGAGACGTTCGGCTCCTCCCAAACTAAGGGAACGGCCCGCGTCTGTCTGCCCAATTACTCGGACTTCCTACTATCTGAGACGGCGCACTGCGCCACACCGCCCTGAGCTGGGCCTTCGCGCGTTCGGAGGTCCTCCCGCCGAGGGAGCGCATGCGCCGCGACGGCCGTACGGCGGCCGTCGCGGCGCATGGGAACGGCCCGGGAGGCCCGCTCGGATGTCGGGTTTCCCGGGCCGTGCTCGCGGGGCCGGTCAGCCCATGTGCGGGTAGCCGTAGTCGGTCGGCGCGACCAGGGTCTCCTTGATGGCGCGGGTCAGCGTCCAGCGCTGGAGGTTCTGGGGGGCACCGGCCTTGTCGTTGGTGCCGGAGGCGCGGCCGCCGCCGAACGGCTGCTGGCCGACCACGGCGCCGGTCGACTTGTCGTTGATGTAGAAGTTGCCCGCGGCGAAGCGGAGCTTCTCCATCGTGTACGCCGCCGCGGCGCGGTCGTTGGAGATGACCGAACCCGTGAGGGCGTAGTCCGACACCGACTCCATCTGGGTCAGCATCTCGTCGTACGCGTCGTCCTCGTAGACGTGCACGGCGAGGATCGGGCCGAAGTACTCGGTCGTGAAGACCTCGTTCTCCGGGTCGGTGCACTCGATGACGGTCGGGCGGACGAAGTAGCCGACCGAGTCGTCGTAGGTGCCGCCCGCGACGATCGTGCAGGCCGGGTCCGCCTTGGCGCGGTCGATCGCGGCCTTGTTCTTGGCGAAGGAACGGTCGTCGATCACGGCGCCGAGGAAGTTCGACAGGTCCGTGACGTCACCCATGGTCAGGTAGTCGACCTCGGCCGCGAACTCCTCCTTGAAGCCCGAGTTCCAGATGGAGGCCGGGATGTAGGCGCGGGAGGTGGCGCTGCACTTCTGGCCCTGGTACTCGAAGGCACCGCGGGTCAGGGCCGTCTTGAGGACGGCGCGGTCGGCGGACGGGTGCGCGACGAGGAAGTCCTTGCCGCCGGTCTCGCCGACCAGACGCGGGTAGGAGCGGTACTTCTCGATGTTGCTGCCGACCGTCTTCCACAGGTGCTGGAAGGTCTTGGTCGAGCCGGTGAAGTGGATGCCGGCCAGGTCGCGGTGGTTCAGGGCGACCTCGGAGACGGCGATGCCGTCGCCGGTGACCAGGTTGATGACGCCCTTCGGCAGGCCCGCCTCCTCCAGCAGCTCCATGAGCAGCACGGCGGCGTGGGTCTGGGTCGGGGACGGCTTCCAGACCACCACGTTGCCCATCAGGGCCGGGGCGGTGGGCAGGTTCGCCGCGATCGCCGAGAAGTTGAACGGCGTGATCGC
The DNA here is from genome assembly GCF_040647235.1 of Streptomyces sp. NPDC042638. NCBI lineage: Bacteria > Bacillati > Actinomycetota > Actinomycetes > Kitasatosporales > Streptomycetaceae > Streptomyces > Streptomyces sp. NPDC042638. The sequence goes on along the minus strand of NZ_JBEZBT010000063.1, from coordinate 7,506 downwards.
GTAGACGAAGCCCTCCAGCGGGCGGTGGTCCAGGCGGTTCCACACGCCCGGGGAGTTCGCCGGAGGCTGCTCGGCCAGGATCTGGCGGGCGTAGTGGACGTTGAAGCGCCAGAAGTCGACCAGCTCACAGGGGCTGTCGATCTCGGCCTGCTGGGCGGTCTTGGACTGGCCCAGCATGGTGGAGGCGGCGATGGTCTCGCGCCACGGGCCGGCCAGCAGCTCGGCGGCGCGCAGGATGATCGCCGCGCGGTCGTCGAAGGACATCGCGCGCCAGGCCGGCGCGGCGGCCAGGGCCGCGTCGACGGCGTCCTGGGCGTCCTGCCGGGTGGCGTGGCGCAGGGTGCCGAGGACGGCCTTGTGGTTGTGCGGCTGGACGACCTGGAACGGCTCGCCGCCGCCCATCCGCTTCTCGCCGCCGATGGTCATCGGCAGGTCGATGGGGTTCTCGGCCAGCTCCTTGAGCTTGACCTCCAGCCGGGCGCGCTCGGGCGAGCCGGGGGCGTAGCCGTGCACCGGCTCGTTGACGGGGGTGGGGACCTGGGTCACAGCGTCCATGAGATCCTTGACTCCTTGTACGTGAGCGGGTGTTCGGGCTCAGCCCTTGGTGATCATGCTGCGGACGAAGAAGCGCAGGTTGGCCGGCTTCTCCGCGAGGCGGCGCATGAAGTAGCCGTACCAGTCGGTGCCGTAGGCGGTGTAGACGCGCATGCGGTGGCCCTCGGCGGCCAGCCGCAGGTGCTCCTCGCCACGGATGCCGTACAGCATCTGGAACTCGTACTCGTCGAGCTTACGGCCGGCCTTGTGGGCCAGTTCCTGGGCGATGGCTATCAGGCGCGGGTCGTGGGACCCGATCATCGGGTAGCCCTCGCCCTCCATCAGCGTCTTCAGGATGCGCACGTAGGCCTTGTCGATCTCGTGCTTCTGCTGGTAGGCGACCTCGGCGGGCTCCTTGTAGGCGCCCTTGACCAGGCGGACGCGGCTGCCGGACTCCGCCAGGCGGCGGGCGTCGGCCTCGGTGCGGAACAGGTAGGCCTGGATGACGCAGCCGGTCTGCGGGAAGTCCTTCCGCAGCTCCTCGTGGATGGCGAACATCGAGTCCAGGGTGGTGTGGTCCTCGGCGTCCAGGGTGACCGTGGTGCCGATGGCGGCGGCGGCCTCGACGACCGGGCGGACGTTGGCGAGGGCCAGCTCGTGGCCGCCGTCCAGCGCCTGGCCGAACATCGACAGCTTCACGGACATCTCGACCCGCTCGCCGAGCTCCAGCTCCTTGAGGTGGTCGATCAGCGCCAGGTAGGCGTCGCGGGCGGCTGCCGCCTGCTCGGGGGTGGTGATGTCCTCGCCGACGACGTCCATCGTCAGCTCCAGACCCTTGGCCGTCAGGTCCCTGATGATCGGGACGATGTCGGCCACGGTCTCGCCGGGGATGAAGCGGTCGACGACCTGCTTGGTGACCGGGGCCGCCGAGATCAGGCGTCGCATCCGGTCGCTGCGCGACGCGGCGAGAATCACGGGACCCAGCACGGGGCACCTCCACAACAAAGCCAGAAAGAGGCCGTAACCCGACCATTCGGGTACAGCACGGAGAACCACCGTGAAACCTATGGAACGCTCCGATCGTCGGCCATCGACAGCTGTCACGCATCCCTGCCCGGGATCTCAGACAGATGTATGAAGGGCGCCGGGGAATGGGGGAGAATGCCCGAGTGGCGGCGGAATACAAGGCGGACCACCAGGAGCTGGTGGACGAGATCTCGGAGCTGCTGGGCGCCCCCGCGACCCTGGAGAACCGCGACTTCGAACTGATCGCCTTCGGTGCGTACGACAGCGACGACGAGCTGGACGCCTCGGCGCTGGACCCGGTGCGCACCCGCTCGATCCTGACCCGGCGCTCCACGGCGACGGTCCGCGCCTGGTTCGAGGGCTTCGGCATCACCCGCGCGACCGCTCCGGTGCGGATCCCGCCGAGCCCGGAGGCCGGGGTCTACCGCGGCCGGATCTGTCTGCCGGTACGCCATCGGGGTGTGGTCCTCGGCTACGTCTGGCTCCTGGACGGCGATCCCGGGCCGACGGACGCGCAGCTGGCCGCCGCGATGGAGGTGGCGGACCGGATCGGCGCGCTCCTCGCCGACGAGGCGGAGGCCGGGGCGGGGCTGAGCCGGGAGCTGCGGGCGGTGCTCACCACGGAGCGGGGCTGGCAGCGGGACATGGCGGTGGCCGACCTGCGCACCGCCCTCGGGCCCCGCGCCGACGGCCCCCTCACCCTGGTGTGTGTCGCCCCCTGGCCCTCGGCCGACCCGGACGACGCCCCCGCCGCCCGGACGATCCCGCACGCGACGGCGCTGTGCACGCTGCCGTGGGGGGCGACCGGGCAGAGCCTCGCGCTGCTGGTGCGGCTGCGGACCACGCAGACCAGCACGCCCGCGCTGGCGGCGGCCGCCCGGCTGCTGAAGGAGGCCGAGGGGGCCCGTGGGTCCGGGGGCGGCGCGGCGCGCGGCGCCGGGGCCCGGGTGGCGGCGGCGGTGGCCGCGGGAGCCGGCGCGCCGGCCCGGGCCGGCGGCTGCGCCGCGGGGATCGGCGAGCCCCGCACCGGACTCGCCGAGCTGGACACGGTGTGGCAGGAGGCGTCGGCCGCCGCGCGGGCCGCGCTGGCCGAGCCGCGGTTCGGACCGGTCGCCCAGTGGGCGGAGATCGGGGCGTACCGGCTGCTGACCGCGCTGCCGCCGGAGGCCGCCCAGGACCGTGTGGTCGGCCCGCTCCTCGCGCCCGTCCACCGGGAGCTGGCCCGCACTGCCGAGGTCTACCTGGACTGCGCGGGCCAGGCCGGGCGCGCGGCCTCCGAGCTGGGCATCCACCGCCAGACGCTGTACTACCGCCTGTCCCGGGTGGAGCGGCTGACCGGCCTGGACCTGGACGACGGGGAGGACCGGCTGCTGCTGCACATGGCGCTGAAGCGGGCGCGGTTGTGACCGGCGCGCGGTTGTGACCGGTGCGCGGGTCGCCGTCCAGCGGGCGGGTCGCCGTCCGCCGGGCGGGTCGCCGTCCGCCGGGCGCCGGAGACCGCGGTGGGGGCGCGACGGAAGCCGTGGCCGCCGGCCGGGAGGCGCGCGGCCGCACGGTCAGGCCGCCGCCCGCACCGGCCTCAACTCCCCGCCTGCGCCGCCTCCATGACCTGCCGCAGGCCCGCCGCGAGCGCCGCCCCGTCCGGTGCCGTCTTCGGGTCGAACGTCCACTGCGAGATGAGACCCGTCATCAGGGTCAGATAGAACTGGCCGAGGGTGTCGACGGTCTCGTCCGACACCTCCTCCTCCGGCACGCCCATCAGCAGCGCCACCATGCCCCGGCCGGCCTCGCGCTGCGCGCGCGACAACTGGTCGCGCACCTCGGGCAGTTGGTCGCCCATCGCGATGATCTCCACGCTGAGCCGCCAGACCGAGCCCGGCTCCCGCATGCTGTCGACGACGTTCGACCACACCTCCCGGAACCGCTCCAGCGAACCGGGGGCGCCGCTGATCCCGGCGCCGATCTCGAAGGACATGCCCTCGACCAGCTCGATGTAGGCCTGCGCCAGCAGCGAGTCCTTCGAGCCGTAGTGGTACCCGATCGAGGCCAGATTGGTCCCCGAGGCCTTCACGATGTCCCGCGCCGTCGTGCGCGCGAAGCCCTTCTCCAGCAGGCAGCGCTTGGCGCCTTCGAGCAGATCCTCACGGTGTCCCATGGGGCCACCCTACCCGGGATCCATACAACCGTCCTAGACAACTGACTTATACGCGCGTCCTAGACAAGCGTTTAAAACATCCCTAGAGTCCTCGGCATGACGAACTCGCCGAGCACCACCACCCCCGTCGGCGCCGACGGCGCCACCCCCGCCCGTGCCGGGCGCCGCGAGTGGACCGCCATGGGCGTACTGATGCTGCCGCTGCTGCTGGTCTCGATGGATGTCTCCGTCCTGTACTTCGCGACCCCCGCCATCAGCGCGGACCTGCACCCGAGCGGCACCCAGCAGCTGTGGATCTTCGACGTCTACGGATTCGTCCTGGCCGGCCTGTTGATGACGATGGGTTCGCTCGGCGACCGCATCGGCCGCCGCAGGCTCCTGCTCATGGGCGCCGCCGCCTTCGGCACCGCCTCGCTCCTCGCGGCCTACGCCGACAGCGCCGGGACCCTGATCGCGGCCCGCGCGGTCCTCGGCATCGGCGGCGCGACCCTGATGCCGTCCACGATGGCGCTGATGCGCACGATGTTCACCGACCCCGCCCAGCGGGCGAAGGCGGTCGGCCTGTGGTCCGGCGTGATGACCGGCGGCATCGCCCTCGGCTCGGTGATGAGCGGCATCATGGTCGAGCACTTCTGGTGGGGCTCGGTCTTCCTGGTCAACCTGCCCGCCATGGTGCTCCTGCTGCTCCTCGGCCCGGTGCTGCTGCCCGAGTCGAAGGACCCCCGGCCCGGCCGCTTCGACTGGGTGAGCGTGCCGTTGTCGATGGCCGCCGTGCTCCCGGTGATCTACGGCGTGAAGGAGATCCCCTCGGAGGGCTGGCACCCGCAGTACGTCGTCTCGCTCGTCGTCGGCCTGCTCTTCGCGGCCCTGTTCGTCCACCGGCAGCGCACCGGCGCCTCACCGCTGATCGAGCCGGCCCTGCTCAAGGCCCACGGCTTCACCCCGGCGCTGGTGCTGAACCTGGTCGCCGCGCTCGCCATGATGGGCTCGGCCATCTTCACCACGCAGTACCTGCAGTCGGTCCTCGGCAAGAGCCCGCTGGCGGCGGCCCTGTGGAGCCTGCTGCCCTCGGTGTTCATCGGCCTCGCCGGTCCGCTCACCGCACAGCTCGTCCAGCGGGGTGTCAACCGGGGCCACGTCGTCGCCGGCGGCTTCGCGGCCATGACGGCGGGTTTCTCGATGCTCGCCTGCGTCGGCACCGACTCGCTGTGGCTGGTGCTGGCCGGGGCCGGCGTGCTGGCCTGCGGGATGGTCACGGTCTCGGCCCAGCTGGTCGACCTGGCCATCGGCAGCGCCCCGGTGGAGCGGGCGGGCACGGCCTCCTCCCTGCTGGAGACCGGCACCGAGTTCGGCGGCGCGCTCGGCATGGCGGTCCTCGGCTCCATCGGTACGGCGGTCTACCGCCACGAGATGCCGTCCACCGCTCCGGCCGGGGCCCGCGAGACGCTGGGCGACGCCCTCGTCACGGCGGCGCACCTGCCCGGCCGGGCCGGTGAGTCCCTGCTGGCCACCGCCCGGGAGGCGTTCACCAGCGGCTTCCAGAGCGCGGCGATCGCCGGGGCGGTGCTGACGGCGCTCGCGGCGGTGGGTGCGGCGGTGACGCTGCGCAGGACCGGGACCGGGACCGGGCAGGGCGAGAAGTAGGACGACGACGAAACGCCGGACAGGCCGAGCTTCCTCGGCCTGTCCGGCGTTCGTGCACCAGGCCCCTGTCAGGGGCGCTGCGGGGTCCGGGGGCCGCGACCCCCGGACGCGGTCTCAGACCAGGTTCACCGAGCGGGCGGACGTGGCACCGATCTCGGCGGCGACCTCGGCCAGCACCCCGGGGGCCACCGTGTCGTCGACGGTCAGCACCGCGAGCGCCTCGCCGCCCGCGGCCGCACGGGCGACCTGCATGCCGGCGATGTTGAGGCCCGCCTCGCCGAGGATGCGGCCGACGGTGCCGACGACACCCGGACGGTCCTCGTAGCGCAGCACCAGCATGTGGTCGGCGAGCGCGAGGTCGACGTCGTAGTCGCCGACCGCGACGATCTTCTGCACGTGCTTGGGGCCGGCCAGGGTGCCGGAGACCGACACCTCCTCGCCGGTGCCCAGCGTGCCGCGCACGGTCACCACGTTGCGGTGTTCGGCCGACTCCGAACTGGTGGTCAGCCGGACCTCGACACCGCGCTCCTGCGCGAACAGCGGCGCGTTGACGTACGACACCGTCTCGTCGACGACGTCCTCGAAGACGCCCTTGAGCGCGGACAGCTCCAGCACCTTCACGTCGTGCTGGGTGATCTCGCCGTAGACCTCGACGTCGAGGCGGACGGCGACCTCACCGGCGAGCGCGGTGAAGATCCGGCCGAGGCGCTCGGCGAGCGGCAGACCCGGCTTGACGTCCTCGGCGATGACACCGCCCTGGACGTTGACGGCGTCCGGCACGAGTTCACCGGCGAGGGCGAGGCGCACGGACCTGGCGACGGCGATACCGGCCTTCTCCTGGGCCTCGTCCGTCGACGCGCCCAGGTGCGGGGTGCACACGACCTGGTCCAGCTCGAAGAGCGGGGAGTCGGTGCACGGCTCCTTGGCGTACACGTCGAGGCCGGCGCCGGCGACCCGGCCTTCCTTGAGCGCCGCGTACAGCGCCGCCTCGTCGACGATGCCGCCACGGGCGGCGTTGACGATGCGCACGCTGGGCTTGACCTTGCGCAGCGCCTCGTCGCCGATCAGGCCGAGGGTCTCGGGGGTCTTGGGCAGGTGGACGGTGATGAAGTCGGAGACCTCGAGCAGCTCGTCCAGGGAGAGCACCTTGACGCCCATCTGCGCGGCCCGCGCGGGCTGCACGTAGGGGTCGTAGGCGACGACCTTCATGCCGAAGGCGGACATGCGCTGCGCGACCAAGGCGCCGATGCGGCCGAGGCCCACGACGCCGAGGGTCTTCTCGGCCAGCTCCACACCCGTGTACTTGCTGCGCTTCCACTCGCCGTTCTTCAGCGCGGCGTTGGCCTGCGGGATGTTGCGGGCGGTGGAGAGGAGGAGACCGCAGGCCAGCTCGGCGGCGGTCACGATGTTGGAGGTCGGGGCGTTGACGACCATGACGCCGGCCTTGGTGGCGGCGGCGACGTCGACGTTGTCCAGGCCGACGCCGGCTCGCGCGACGACCTTGAGCTTCTTCGCGGCGGCGACGGCCTCGGCGTCGACCTTGGTGGCCGAGCGGATGAGGATCGCGTCGACTTCGGCGATGGCCGGGATCAGCTCGGAGCGGTCGGCTCCGTTGCAGTGCCGGATCTCGAAGTCCGGACCGAGCGCGTCGACGGTCGCGGGCGAAAGCTCTTCAGCGATGAGTACGACGGGTTTCGAGCTCACGTGAGTCCTCACAAGTCCAATGCGGACGGCCGTCCCGACGGCCGCAGGCGGTGGAGGGGCTAGCCGCGGAAGACGCACGACGCTGTGGGCCTGACGCGTGTTGTCCAGCAGTCTAGTGGCGTGGCGGTGGCCGTAATGCGCCGCCGCGGAAGGATCACCCGTCCGGGGCTGGACGGGGTGGACAACAGGGGCCGGAGCAGTACGCCCCGGCCCCCGCCACGAGGCTTACGCCTCCTCGTCGACCCAGCTCATCAGCTTGCGCAGCTGCTTGCCGGTGGTCTCCAGCAGGTGCTCGGAGTCCTGCTGCTTGTACTCGTTGTACTTCTTCAGACCGCCGTGGTACTCGTCCATCCAGTTCCTGGCGAAGGTGCCGTCCTGGATCTCGGCCAGGACCTGCTTCATCTCGGCCTTGGTGGCGTCGGTGATGATCCGCGGACCGGTGA
>NZ_JBEZBT010000062.1:0-41763 GCF_040647235.1 Streptomyces sp. NPDC042638 | reverse complement strand
TACGCCGGTCTCGTCGGCCACGCGCGCGAGGACGTCGTCGGCGTTGCTGGCCTCGCGGACGGCCGAGGTCGCGAACGGCAGCAGGTCCTCCACACCCTTGTCCTCGGCGGCCTGGAGCGCGTCCCGTACGACGGCGATCAGTTTGTCGATGCCGTCGTCACCGATGGCACCGCTGTCGTCGAGGAGCTGGGCGAGCCGAAGTTCGGCCTTGTGCGAATGCGCGGGCAGCGGGCGCGCGCCGGGGTGGGCGTCCACCACCAGCAGATGCACCGTGTTCGAACCCACGTCCAGGACACCGAGTCTCATGTACGGAACGCTACTGCCAAGAGGTTCGTCCTCGGTCCCCGGAGCGGGGCCGGGCCACTTACCCTGGACGAGTGCCAAAGACGAAAAAGGCGAAGGCCGACAAGCCGGACAACGCGGATAAAGGTCGCAAGGCCGCCAAGGCGTCCGCGAAGGCATCCGCGAAGGCGAAGATGAGCGACGAGAAGGGGCTCGACTTCGCCCGCGCTTGGGTGGAGTTTCCCGATCCGGCGGACGACGAGCAGGTCTTCCGCTGCGACCTGACATGGCTGACCTCTCGCTGGAACTGCATCTTCGGCAGTGGCTGCCAGGGCATCCAGCCGGGCCGCGCGGCCGACGGCTGCTGCTCACTGGGCGCCCACTTCTCCGACGAGGACGACGAGAAGCGCGTCGCCGGACACGTGGCCCGGCTCACGCCGGAGATCTGGCAGCACCACGACGAGGGCACGCGCAACGGGTGGGTCTCCGAGGACGAGGAGGGCTCCCGTCAGACGCGGCCCTTCGAGGGGTCGTGCGTCTTCCAGAACCGGCCCGGGTTCCCGGGCGGGGCGGGGTGCTCGCTGCACATCCTGGCGCTGCGGGAGGGCCGGGAGCCGCTGGAGACCAAGCCGGACGTGTGCTGGCAGCTGCCGATCCGGCGGACGTACGACTGGATCGACCGGCCGGACGACACGCGCGTGCTCCAGGTGTCCATCGGGGAGTACGACCGCCGGGGCTGGGGCCCGGGCGGCCATGACCTGCACTGGTGGTGCACCTCGGCGACGTCGGCGCACGGAGCCGGCGAGCCGGTGTACGTCTCCTACCGCCCCGAGCTGATCGAGCTGATGGGCAAGGCCGGTTACGACCGTCTGGTCGAGCTGTGCGAACAGCGGCTGGCGTCCCAGCTGCCGATGGTGGCGCCGCACCCGGCCGACCCGGCGCCGTAGCGACCACGTCCGCACGGGCGGGAGTGGCGGCGCCCGGCCGTCCCGGTCCGCCCGGCGGTCCCGGCCGCCCCGCACCACCCCTGTCCCTCCCGGCTCCCCTGTCTCCCGCTCCCCTTCCTTCACCTTCCCCCTCTCTGGACAGGCCCTAGCTGCCCGACGGGCTGGGAGTCTCCGTGTCCGTCGCTGTCGGGGTCGGTGTCGGGGTCGGGGTGTCGGTGGGCGGTGGGGTCGTCGGGGTGGGTGTCGGGTCCGTGGGAGGCGGGGACTGGGTGACGGGCGGCTCCGTGGCGGGTGTGCTGGGCGGGGCCGCGGTGGTGGGGTCGGCGGACGGGGGGCGGGACGTCGGGCGGCTCGGTGCCGTGCCGTACCCGTCGATGGAGACCACCGCGCCCGCCGGGGCCACCGCCACCCGCGCCTGCCAGTGGCCGGACGGCTCGCGCAGATGGTCGACGTACACCTTGATCGTCAACGTCCGGCCGGGGCCGAGGGTTCCCGAGGACTGGCTGAAGTAGAGCCAGGCCGCCGGCGTGGACACCGACCAGCGGACCTCGGACGTGCCGGAGGCGGTGAGGGTGATCAGGGTCGTGTCGCCGTCGTTGCCCGCGCTGACGTCCAGCCGGCCCGGGCCCTTCTCGCCCGTTCCGCCGACGCTGACGACCTCCACGGAGACGTCCGCCTTGCCGTCCCTGCCGACGCGGGGGCCCGGTTTCGCGTCGGCGTTCCCCGCGTTCTCGTAGCCGCCGGCCGTGTCGCCGCCGAGGGCGTCGGGGCCCTGCGCCTCGCGCGCGGTCACGGAGGGGCCGTCGCTCTCCCCGGCCAGGCCGCCCCGGTAGGCGGCCCAGAGGGCGAGAACCGGTGCCGCGACGACCGTGGCGACGACCGTCGTCGTGACGGCACGCGCGCGCAGGCGGTCACGGCGGGCCGAGCGGTCCTTGGGGTCCATCGGGAAGCCGCGCCGGTCGAAGCGGGGTACGGCCGTGCCCCGCGCGCGCGAGTGGAGCGCCGGCGTCATGTGCAGGGCCGCGCGCGGGGCCTCCAGGACGGGCAGCTCGGCGGGGGTGACCGTGGCGCCGGGCCAGCGGCCGGCGACGGCGCGCTCGGCGGTACGGCGGCAGCGCGGGCAGTCGTCGACGTGCCGGACCAGTTCGCGGCGCAGGGCCGTGCTGAGGACCAGCCGGCTGTCGCCGGTGAGATGGGCCACGCTCGGGCAGCCGCCCGTCTCCACGACGGCGAGGGCCGCGCGGGTGCGCTCCACCTCGCAGGCGGCGGAGGCCAGCAGCTCGCGCGCGGCGGCGGGCTCCATGCCGAGGACGGCGGCGACCTCGTGGGGCGCGAGGTGGTGGCGGACGGCCAGTTCCAGGGCCTCGCGCTGCTCGGGGGTGGTGCCGGCGGCCTCGGGCCAGGCCAGCAGGGCGAGTTCGCGACGCCGCTGCTCCTGGACGTCGTCGGCGGGGGGCCGGTCCGGGACCGCGTTCCCGGCGCCCACGCCTGCGGCGGGTCTCTCCCCGGTGCCCTTGCCGGCCCCCGCCCGTGCCCCCGCCCCGGTGCCTGATCCGGTCCCGGCGCCTGTCCCGGTGCCTGATCCGGTCCTCGCCCGGGTTCCTTTCGCGGCGCCTCGCCCGGTCGCGGTACGCCCCGCCGCGTGTGTGGCCTGACGTTTCTGCTTGGCCTCGGCCAGCTTGCGCAGACATGCCCAGCGGGCCAGTGCGTACAGCCAGGCCCTGCGGTCGGCGGCGGCCTCGGGGCCCCGCTGGCCGCGGCGCTCGGCCAGGGCCAGGACGTCACCGAGGGCGGCGGTGGCCGCGTCGTGGTCGCACAGCACCGACATGCAGTAGGTGAACAGGCCGTCCAGGTACGGCTCGTAACGCGCCGGCGTGCGCTGGGCGAGGGTGCGTGCGGCGGCGCGGTCGCGCGCCTCTCGCGACTCGCGTCGTGCGTCCCGCGGCTCGCGGTGCGCCCGGTGCGCTCCGGTCGTGCGGGTGGTCGTCTCCGGACTGCTGCTCATCACCCGTGCGACCGTAGGCGGCTGTGGAGTGCCCCTTCCGGAACCTTGAGCACTTTTAATCCGTACGGGTGAAACGATCCCTCATAAGGGGACAGGAACCCTTTGCCCCGCGGCTGGATCACGGCGGGTGATGGCCGAGAACCCTTCACTCGTCCGTGCGCCCCGGCCGCTGGAGCACGGTCACCAGCCCGGTTGTCAGTGCCGCGGGCTACGGTTTCCGCATGGCTGCCCGTACCAAGACCACCAAGGACCGCCCGTCCTACCGCTGCACCGAGTGCGGCTGGCAGACGGCCAAGTGGCTCGGCCGCTGCCCCGAGTGCCAGGCCTGGGGCACGGTCGAGGAGTACGGCGCGCCCGCCGTCCGGACGACGGCACCGGGCCGGGTGTCCACTTCCGCGCTGCCCATCGGCCAGGTCGACGGCCGGCAGGCCACCGCCCGCTCCACCGGTGTTCCCGAGCTGGACCGGGTGCTCGGCGGCGGCCTCGTACCGGGCGCGGTCGTCCTGCTCGCGGGCGAGCCGGGCGTCGGCAAGTCCACCCTGCTGCTGGACGTGGCCGCCAAGTCGGCGAGCGCGGAACACCGCACCCTCTATGTGACCGGTGAGGAGTCGGCGAGCCAGGTGCGGCTGCGCGCCGACCGCATCGGCGCTCTCGACGACGACCTGTACCTGGCCGCCGAGACCGACCTGGCCGCCGTCCTCGGGCACCTGGACGAGGTCAAGCCGTCCCTGCTGATCCTCGACTCGGTGCAGACGGTCGCCTCCCCGGAGATCGACGGCGCGCCCGGCGGCATGGCCCAGGTCCGGGAGGTCGCCGGTGCCCTGATCCGCGCCTCCAAGGAGCGCGGCATGTCCACGCTGCTGGTGGGCCACGTCACCAAGGACGGCGCCATCGCCGGCCCGCGCCTGCTGGAACACCTGGTGGACGTCGTCCTGAGCTTCGAGGGCGACCGGCACGCGCGCCTGCGCCTGGTGCGCGGTGTGAAGAACCGCTACGGGGCGACGGACGAGGTCGGCTGCTTCGAGCTGCACGACGAGGGCATCACGGGCCTCGCCGACCCCAGCGGCCTGTTCCTGACCCGCCGGGCCGAGCCGGTCCCGGGCACGTGCCTGACCGTCACGCTGGAGGGCCGCCGCCCGCTGGTGGCCGAGGTGCAGGCGCTGACCGTCGACTCCCAGATCCCCTCCCCACGGCGCACGACGTCGGGTCTGGAGACCTCCCGCGTGTCGATGATGCTGGCGGTGCTGGAACAGCGCGGCCGGATCAGCGCCCTCGGCAAGCGGGACATCTACTCGGCGACGGTCGGCGGCGTGAAGCTGTCGGAGCCGGCCGCCGACCTCGCCATCGCGCTCGCGCTGGCCTCCGCCGCGAGCGACACCCCGCTGCCGAAGAACCTGGTGGCGATCGGCGAGGTGGGCCTCGCGGGCGAGGTCAGGCGGGTCACGGGCGTGCAGCGCAGACTGTCCGAGGCGCACCGGCTGGGCTTCACGCACGCGCTCGTACCCGGCGATCCGGGCAAGGTGCCGCCCGGCATGAAGGTGCTGGAAGTCGCCGACATGGGGGACGCGCTCCGGGTTCTGCCGCGCTCCCGTCGCCGAGAGGCCCCACGGGAGGCGGAAGAGCGCCGGTAGACTTTGCCCAGGTCTCGCCCGTCCGTACGAACCGAGTGCGGGAACTGGAGCGCGTCAGAACCTGCGACCGGAGGAGTGCAGTGGCAGCCAACGACCGGGCAGCAGCTCCCGGAAAGTCCGGTGGGAGTGCCGGTCCCGATGGCCTGATGCGCGCCTCGCTGAGCGCCGTGGCACCCGGTACGGCCCTGCGTGACGGCCTGGAGCGGGTCCTGCGCGGCAACACCGGCGGCCTCATCGTCCTCGGCTCCGACAAGACGGTCGAGGTGATGTGCACGGGCGGTTTCGTGCTGGATGTCGAGTTCACCGCCACCCGGCTGCGTGAGCTGTGCAAGCTGGACGGTGGCATCGTGCTGTCGTCGGACCTGTCGAAGATCCTGCGCGCGGGCGTCCAGCTGGTCCCGGACCCGACGATCCCCACGGAGGAGACGGGCACGCGGCACCGCACGGCGGACCGGGTGAGCAAGCAGGTCGGCTTCCCGGTCGTCTCGGTCTCCCAGTCGATGCGTCTGATCGCCCTGTACGTGGACGGTCAGCGCCGCGTCCTGGAGGACTCGGCGGCGATCCTCTCCCGCGCGAACCAGGCGCTGGCGACCCTGGAGCGGTACAAGCTGCGGCTGGACGAGGTCGCGGGCACGCTGTCGGCACTGGAGATCGAGGACCTGGTGACGGTCCGGGACGTGTCGGCGGTCGCGCAGCGGCTGGAGATGGTCCGCCGCATCGCCACCGAAATCGCCGAGTACGTGGTCGAACTGGGCACGGACGGCCGGCTTCTCGCCCTCCAGCTGGAGGAGTTGATCGCCGGGGTCGAGCCCGACCGCGAACTGGTCGTGCGGGACTACGTTCCCGAGCCGACGGCGAAGCGTTCGCGCACGGTCGAGGAGGCGCTGGCCGAGCTGGACGCGCTGAGCCACGCGGAGCTGCTCGAGATGGGCACGGTGGCGCGCGCGCTGGGCTACACCGGTTCGCCCGAGACGCTGGACTCCGCGGTGTCCCCGCGGGGCTTCCGGCTGCTGGCCAAGGTTCCGCGTCTTCCGGGCGCCATCATCGACCGGCTGGTGGAGCATTTCGGGGGCCTGCAGAAACTGCTGGCCGCGAGTGTGGACGACCTGCAGACCGTCGACGGCGTGGGCGAGGCCCGGGCGCGGAGCGTACGGGAGGGTCTGTCGCGCCTGGCCGAGTCCTCCATCCTGGAGCGGTACGTCTGAGGGCTGCCGGGCGCCGAACCGCCTGGGCCGTCTCCCGGCCCGGCGGCTGCGCGTCGTCCGGGGCCGTCCGCGCGGGTCTGTGCGCCCGGGCACCGGCGAAGCGGTGCGCGGGCGCGGGCCTCAGTCGGCCGACAGCACGAACGACGTCTGCTGCTTCCCGTACCCCGGCGCCTTGGCCTCCAGCAGGTAGGTGCCCGGCTTCGCCGAACCGCCGGAGGGCGTCGCACACTGCGGAGCGCTCGGCTTGCGGTCCCACTTCGCGGTGTAGGTGATGCTCTCGCCCGCGGGCACCCGGAACACCAGGCTCCCCGCGCCGTCGGGGCAGTCCGCGGACGACCAGTACGCGTCGTCCCCGTCCGCGGGCGTGATGGTCAACACTGCGGCCTTGGGCCCGAGATCGACCTTGCAGTCGGCCGACGAGCTGTTCTTCGCGGTGAGTTCGAAGGCCGGCGTCTGGTCCGGCGAGTAGGAGTTGCGCTCGCTGCGCAGGCTCAACGCCACCGCTCCCGGGGTGCAGTCGGGCAGCGTGGAGGACGCGGGGAGCGCGTCGCCCGTACCGACGCCGCCACCGGACGCCGTACCCGAACCGCCACCGGACCCGGTGGATCCGGAAGCGCCGGAAGTGCCGGAAGCTCCGGACGTTCCGTCGGCCGTTCCCGCCGAGCCGCTGCCGCCACCGGAGCCGGACTCGCTGCCGCCGGCGTCCCCGCCGCCCGACTCCTCGCGTCCGCCCGGGTGTTGGCTGATCGCCGAGCCGGAGGGGGTCGGCCCGGGCGTGATGGTGTGCGCGGGATTCTTGCCGTCGGACCCGTCGGCGTTCTTCTTGCCGCCCCCGCCTCCGGCGGTGACGATCAAGGTAATCACCAGCGCCAACAGGGCGAACACGGACAGCAGTACGACCCTCCGACGCCAGTAGATGGTGGAGGGAAGCGGCCCGACCGGATTGCGCAGAGATCCCACGCGCAAACTCTACGAGAGATCGGAGCGCTTGCTCGCGCCACCCGCCGCGCCGGCGCCAACTTTTCCGGATCATCATCCCGGCAACTTCCGCGGACGGCACGGTTCTTCACCTTTCAGCACGCTCGGTGACCGCGCCGTCACCCGTTCCGCCCTCCAACCCATGGCAGGATCGGAAAAGACATGACTGAGATGCTCCACGCCCCCGTGATCGCCTGGTTCGACGCCCACGCCCGCGACCTGCCCTGGCGCCGCCCGGAGGCGGGCCCGTGGGGCGTGATGGTCAGCGAGTTCATGCTCCAGCAGACCCCGGTGAACCGGGTGCTGCCCGTCTACGAGGAGTGGCTGTCCCGCTGGCCGCGCCCCGCCGACCTCGCGAAGGAGGCACCGGGCGAGGCGGTGCGCGCCTGGGGCCGGCTCGGCTATCCGCGCCGCGCCCTGCGCCTGCACGGCGCCGCGGTCGCCATAACGGAGCGGCACGGCGGGGACGTGCCGACGGATCACGGGCAGCTGCTGGCGCTGCCCGGTATCGGCGAGTACACGGCGGCCGCGGTGGCCTCGTTCGCCTACGGACAGCGGCACGCCGTGCTGGACACCAATGTCCGCCGCGTTCTCGCACGGGCGGTGACAGGTGTGCAGTACCCGCCGAACGCGACCACGGCCGCCGAGCGGCGGCTCGCGCGGGAGCTGCTGCCGCAGGACGAGGGGACCGCCGCGCGGTGGGCCGCCGCCTCCATGGAACTGGGCGCGCTGGTGTGCACCGCGCGCAACGAGGGGTGCCAGCGGTGCCCGATCGCGGCGCAGTGCGCCTGGCGGCTCGCGGGCAAGCCGGAGCACGCGGGGCCGCCGCGGCGCGGGCAGACGTACGCCGGTACGGACCGGCAGGTGCGCGGCAAGCTACTGGCCGTGCTGCGGGAGGCGCGCACGCCGGTGCCGCAGGGAGTGCTGGACCGGGTGTGGCACGAGCCGGTGCAGCGGGCCCGCGCCCTCGACGGGCTGGTCGCGGACGGTCTGGTGGAGCCGCTGCCCGGCGGTCTGTACCGGCTGCCACTGGGCTGACGCGCAGCCAGGTCACAGTCCTCAGGCGTCCGTTACGAAGGAACCAACCGGGCAAATCACCTGGACAAGGACATAAGCACCCTTCGCCTTACCCCTTTTCCGTGCCTGTTACACAACCGACGGATAGCCGAGTGCCAGCCGCAGGCTGGTCCGCACAGCCCCGTGACAACCACTCCGTAGCTTCTTCCTCGTGCCCGGCGGACCACCGGGCTCGGGAACAGCGGGACTTCCGGCACGAGCCGGGGGACAACGGGGAACGGAGGCGGTTGATCATGGCCCAGGGCGAGGTGCTCGAGTTCGAGGAGTACGTCCGTACCCGGCAGGACGCGCTGCTGCGCAGCGCCCGCCGGCTCGTGCCGGACCCGGTCGACGCCCAGGACCTGCTGCAGACCGCGCTGGTACGGACGTACGGCCGCTGGGAGGGCATCGCCGACAAGCGGCTCGCGGACGCCTATCTGCGCCGAGTCATGATCAACACGCGGACCGAGTGGTGGCGGGCGCGCAAGCTGGAGGAAGTGCCGACCGAGCAGCTGCCGGACGCCTCCGTGGCGGACTCCACCGAGCAGCACGCCGACCGCGCTCTGCTGATGGACGTCATGAAGGTGCTGGCACCCAAGCAGCGCAGTGTCGTGGTGCTGCGACACTGGGAGCAGATGTCCACAGAGGAGACGGCCGCGGCCCTCGGCATGTCGGCCGGTACGGTCAAGAGCACGCTGCACCGGGCGCTCGCCCGGCTCCGTGAGGAGCTGGAGGCCCGCGATCTGGACGCACGCGCGCTGGAGCGTGAGGAGCGGGAGCGTTGCGCGGCCTGACCGGGGCCGGACCCGACCGGGTCCGCGGCAGTACACAGGCGGTGATCGCGGCGGGGACCGCGCTCGCCGCCCTCGGCCTTTTCCTCGCCGCGTGCGGCAGCGGGGGCACGGGCGCCCGGGACGAGGGCCCGGCGCGTGCTTCGGCGATGGCGGGATCCGTCGCCTCCCCCTCCCCCACCTCCGTCCAGAGGTACCGGCGGGTGGACGTCGTGGAGCTGCTCAGGAACGACCCCCAGGTGTCGGAGACGGTGAAACGGGAGCTGAAGCCGTGCGACGGCGACAAGTACCAGGTCGACGTCTCCTACGGCGACCTGACCGACGCCACGGTCGACGACGTCGTCGTCAACGTGATGACCTGCGCCGACTGGGTCGGTGTCGCCTCGTACGTCTACCGGGACGAGGACGGCAGGTTCACCAACGTCTTCAAGAGCGAGGACTCCCCGGTCTACGCGGAGATCGACCAGGGCACCCTGTCGGTCTTCCGGCAGTACTACGAGAAGGACGACCCGATCTCCAGCCCGTCCGGTGACATCGTGACCCCGTACACCTGGAAGGGCGGCCGGTTCGTCCCGGGCAAGCCCACCCGCAACGAGTACAGCAACGCCGGCGGCGGGGGCGCGCAGCCCGCGCCCGACAACTGATCGCCCACACGTAAGACCATGAGGACTGAGAGCACCGGGATGGCAGACCAGACCCACGTCCTGTTCGTCGAGGACGACGACGTCATCCGCGAGGCCACCCAGCTCGCCCTGGAGCGGGACGGCTTCGCGGTCACCGCGATGCCCGACGGCCTGTCGGGCCTGGAGGCGTTCCGGGCGAACCGCCCCGACATCGCGTTGCTGGACGTCATGGTGCCGGGTCTGGACGGGGTCAGCCTGTGCCGCCGGATCCGGGACGAGTCCACCGTGCCGGTGATCATGCTGTCGGCGCGCGCCGACTCCATCGACGTCGTCCTCGGCCTGGAGGCGGGCGCCGACGACTACGTGACCAAGCCGTTCGACGGTGCCGTGCTGGTCGCCCGGATCCGTGCGGTGCTGCGCCGTTTCGGGCACGCCGGCGGGGCCGCACAGGCGGAGACGCCCGCGCCCGAGGTCGCCGGCACGCTGTCCTTCGGTGAGCTGGAGATCGACACCGACGGTATGGAGGTGCGCCGGGCCGGGCAGCCGGTGGCGCTCACCCCGACCGAGATGCGGCTGCTGCTGGAGTTCTCCTCCGCGCCGGGCACCGTGCTCTCCCGCGACAAGCTGCTGGAGCGGGTGTGGGACTACGGCTGGGGCGGTGACACCCGCGTCGTGGACGTGCATGTGCAGCGGCTGCGGCAGAAGATCGGCCAGGACCGGATCGAGACGGTCCGCGGCTTCGGCTACAAACTGAAGGCCTGAGCGGAGCGGCGGTATGCGGGGGTTTCTTCGGCATCCGGTCCGGCGCGTGGAGCGCGCGGGCCTGCGCACCGGGCTGAGATGGAAGCTCAGCGCGGCGATCGCGCTGGTGGCCGGACTGGTGGCGATCGTCCTGAGCCTGGTCGTGCACAACGCGGCCCGTGTCTCGATGCTGGACAACGCGCGCGAGCTGGCCAACGACCGGCTCCTGCTGGCCCAGCGCAACTACGAGCTGAACCGGGGGCCGGTCTTCCCGTACGTCAAGGTGAACGACCCGGGGCTGCCGGCCGCGCTGCGCGAGAGCGTCGAGCGGGGCCGGCGGGTCAGTGACGTCTCCGAGCACGGCGGGCAGCCGGACATCTGGGCGGCCGTACCGGTGAAGGACGGGCACGTGCTGTCCGTGCACATCCATCTCCCGGACCGCAGCGGCAACATGCTGAACGACCTCGACCAGGCCCTGGTCATCGGTTCGGTCGCGGTGGTGCTCGGGGGCAGCGCGCTGGGCGTGCTGATCGGCGGCCAGCTGTCCCGCCGGCTGCGCAAGGCGGCGGCCGCCGCGAACGAGGTGGCCAAGGGGGAGACCGAGGTCCGGGTGCGGGCGGCCATCGGCGGGGTCGTACGGGACGAGACCGACGATCTCGCGCGGGCGGTGGACGCCATGGCGGACGCGCTGCGCCTGCGCCTGGAGGCGGAGCGGCGGGTCACCGCCGACATCGCGCACGAACTGCGCACCCCGGTGACGGGCCTGCTGACGGCCGCCGAGCTGCTGCCGCCCGGCCGGCCCACCGAACTGGTCCTGGACCGGGCGAAGGCGATGCGCACGCTGGTCGAGGACGTCCTGGAGGTGGCCCGGCTCGACAGCGCCTCGGAGCGGGCGGAGCTGCAGGACATCATGCTCGGCGAGTTCGTCGCGCGCCGGGTGGCGGCCAAGGATCCGGACGTCACCGTACGGGTGGTGCACGAGTCGGAGGTGACCACCGATCCGCGGCGCCTGGAGCGGGTGCTGATCAACCTGCTGGCCAACGCCGCCCGGCACGGCAGGCCGCCGGTCGAGGTCACCGTGGAGGGCCGGGTCATCCGGGTCCGCGACCACGGCCCCGGCTTCCCCGAGGAGCTGCTCGCCGAGGGGCCGAGCCGGTTCCGCACCGGCAGCAAGGACCGCGCCGGGAAGGGGCACGGGCTGGGGCTGACCATCGCGGCCGGCCAGGCGCGCGTGCTCGGCGCCCGGCTGACGTTCCGCAACGTACGGCCCGCGGGCGCGCCGGCCCACATTCCGGCGGAGGGCGCGGTGGCCGTCCTGTGGCTGCCGGAGCACGCCCCGACCAGCACCGGCAGCTACCAGACACTGCCGCTGCCCGGGGGCAACTAGGGGTCGTCCGGATCGTGCCGGGCTCGAAGCCACGGGGGCTGGGGCGGCCGGTCCCTCGGCGCCCGGCCGCTCAGGCCCTCAGCACTCGGCGCCCGTCGCCCGGCGCCCGGCCCTCGGCGCCCGGCCCTCGGCGCCCGGCCCTCGGCGCCCGGCCCTCGGCACTCGGCGGCGAAGCAGCGCGACCCAGCGCACGGGCCGCGGCGCCGCCCTGGCACCCGGCTGTCACGTCATGCTCCGGTCGAGTCCCGGGTCGGCCCGGTCCCGGTCCAGTTCCGGTCCAGTTCCGGGTCCATGGCGTGCCTGGCCGGACGCAGACTGCGGATCCTGTACGTGGTCCGGGAGTGCGGGATCGGTGTCCGGGGGCCCTGAGGGGGATCGGTGTCCGCGAGCCGGGAGCGCGGAACGGCGCCCGCGGGCCGGGAGTGACGGGGAAAAGGCCGAAGGCCCCGGGGCGGACACCTGCCGGGGCCTTCGGAACGCGGGGGAAGGGTCAGACGGGCTCGATCACAGCCGCCGGGGCGGCGTCGGAGCCGTCGGCCGCGGACTTCTGCGGGCCGCCCTTCAGCGGCACCTCCTTGACGAACAGCGCCGCGATGAGCACCACCACCGCGATGCCGGCGCCGAGCAGGAACGCGGAGTGCGTGCCCGCGGACACCGCGTGCTGGTACGCCTCCCGGGCCGCGGCCGGCAGCTTCGCGAGGCTCGCCGCGTCCAGCTGCGCCGACTGCTCGGTGACGTTCTTGCCCAGCGCTCCGGCCCGCTCGGCCATGACGTCCTGGACCCGGTGGTTGAAGAGCGCGCCCATGATGGCCACGCCGAAGGAGGAGCCGAGCGTACGGAACAGGGTGGTGGACGAGGACGCCACGCCCATGTCCTTCATCTGCACACTGTTCTGCGCTACCAGCATGGTGATCTGCATCAGGCAGCCCATGCCGGCGCCGACCACGGCCATGTAGATGCCGGAGGTGAGCCGGGTGGTCTCCGTGTCCATCAGGGACAGCAGGTACAGCCCGACGATCATCAGCACGCCGCCGACGACGGGGAAGACCTTGTACCGGCCGCTGCTGGTGGTGACCCGCCCGGCGACCATCGAGGTCACGAGCATCGCGCCGAGCATCGGCAGGAGCAGCAGCCCGGAGTTGGTCGCGGAGGCGCCCTGCACCGCCTGCTGGTAGAGCGGCAGGAACAGCGTGGCGCCGAACATCACGAAGCCGGTGATGAAGCCGATGACCGACATCAGGGTGAAGTTGCGGCTCTTGAAGATGTGCAGCGGCAGGACCGGCTCGGCGACCCGGGTCTGCCAGAACACGAACCCGACCAGCGCGGCCACACCGATGCCGATCAGCTCCATGATCCGCGCGGAGGTCCAGGCGTACTCGGTGCCGCCCCAGGTGGTGACCAGCACGATCGAGGTGATGCCGACGGTCAGCAGCGCGACGCCGAGGTAGTCGATGCCCGCCTTCGCCCGCTTCCTCGGCAGGTGCAGCACGGCCGTGACCAGCGCGAGGGCGACCACGCCGAGCGGCAGGTTGATGTAGAAGGCCCAGCGCCAGCCCCAGTTGTCGGTGATGGTGCCGCCGACCAGCGGGCCGCCGATCATGGCGAGCGCCATGACACCGGCCATCAGGCCCTGGTACTTGCCCCGCTCCCGGGGCGGGATCAGGTCACCGATGATCGCCATGACGCCGACCATCAGACCGCCGGCGCCGAGACCCTGCACGGCCCGGAACCCGATCAGCTGGCCCATGTCCTGGGCCATGCCGCTCAGCGCCGAACCGATCAGGAAGATCACGATCGAGCTGAGGAAGGCGCCCTTGCGCCCGAACATGTCACCGAGCTTGCCCCAGACCGGGGTGGAGGCCGCGGTGGCCAGGGTGTAGCCGGTGACGACCCAGGAGAGGTGCTCCAGGCCGCCCAGCTCGCCCACGATCGTCGGCATCGCCGTACCCACGATCATGTTGTCGAGCATCGCGAGCATCATCGCGATCATGAGTGCGAGCAGGACCACCCGCACACTCCTGGGCTGTTTGCCCTGCTTGTCTTGTTCGACCGTGTCCGCCATCGTCTTCCCATTCCCCCTGCGGCAACTACTTACTTGCCGCCCGGCTAGTACTCACTACACTGGGAAGGTAGACGCGCTACTAGCCGGGCGTCAAGTAAGTTTCCGCTGGAGCGCGAGGAGTACGAGGATGGGCGTCACCATGGACGGCACCAAGCAGCAGCGCCGGGGCAACACCCGTCAGCGCATCCAGGACGTGGCGCTCGCACTCTTCGCGGAGCAGGGCTACGAGAAGACCTCCCTGCGGGAGATCGCCGAGCGTCTCGACGTCACCAAGGCGGCCCTGTACTACCACTTCAGGACGAAGGAAGAGATCATCGTCAGCCTCTTCGAGGACCTGACGAAGCCGATCGAGAACCTGATCGAGTGGGGCCGGCTGCAGCCGCACACCCTGGAGACCAAGCAGGAGATCCTCCGCCGTTACAGCGAGGCGCTCGCAGGGGCGGAACCGCTCTTCCGTTTCATGCAGGAGAACCAGGCGACGGTGCGCGAACTGCGCATCGGCGACACCTTCAAGGACCGGATGCGCGGCCTGCGGGACATCCTCATCAATCCCGAGGCGCAGCTCGTGGACCAGGTGCGCTCGGTCAGCGCGATGTTCACGCTGCACGCCGGCATGTTCGTGATGCAGGACCTGGAAGGCGACCCCGAGAAGAAGCGCGAGGCCGTTCTCGAGGTCGCCCTGGACCTGGTCAAGCAGGCGCACGAGCACGCCCGCGAGACGGACTAGGTCAGACCGTCACGCCCTGGGAGCGCAGGAACGCGACCGGGTCGACGGCGGAGCCGTAGTTCGGGGTGGTACGGATCTCGAAGTGCAGGTGCGGCCCGGTGGAGTTGCCGGTGGAGCCGGACAGGGCGATGTGCTGGCCGGTCTGCACGATCTGACCGATCTTGACGTCGATCCGGGACAGGTGCGCGTACTGCGAGTAGGTGCCGTTGCCGTGCTTGATGACGACGGCGTTGCCGTACGCCGGGCCGTCACCGGCACCGTTCGCGCCGGCCTTGACGACGGTGCCGCCGTGCGCGGCGAGGACCTCGGTGCCGGTCGGCACGGCGAAGTCCTGGCCGCTGTGCTTGGCGACCCAGTGGCTGCCGGACTGCATGAAGCTGGCGGAGAGCGTGTACTTCTTCACCGGGTCGACCCAGGAGGCGGCGGACGGCGCCGCGGCGCTCGCGACCCCGGTCCCCAGCACGGCCGCGGCGCCGATTCCGGCAGCCAGGACGGCCACGCGGTTGCGCTGCGAGGACGTACGGGTGGAGCGGGACGTGAAGCGTCGGAACATCGTGACCTCGTGAACTCGGAGACAAGTCGGCCACCCGGCGCACAGACGTTCTTCCGGAGCGGCCATCCCTTGGTAACCGAGCACCGCACCAAGCCCAAAACCGGTCAACTACGGCATAGCGTAGTAGATGACCGCAGAACAAACCCCGTTCTTGACAGCCCCGCCGCCCGGCCGGCACCCCTCTGACGACGGCATTCTCCTCCGTGAGGCTTCGGGGCATACGTACACTTTTTGTCCGATTTGCCCGACCGACTCATCCCACTATCAGGGCTAGTAACGGACATTTCGCCTGTGCCGCTTATCACCGGCCACTGAAACCGGAGCCCTCAGGAATGTGACGCAGACCTCTAGGCACCTACCCTCCAGTAACCCTACGGTTCCCCTCGCGCCACTCTCGCCAAGGATCATGCCCCTGACATTCCGGCCCCGTACGGACATGACGTACGGACGTGAGAGGACCCCGACGATGACCACACGCCCCTGGGCACGCCGCATCTCCGCGACCGCCGTATCCGTGGCCGCCCTGGCCGCGCTGGCAGCCCCCGCCCAGGCGGCTGAGGCCGCGGGAGCCACCACCGCCGCGGCGGCCACGAGCACGGCCTCCAAGGCCGACTACGCCACCTGGCAGAAGGACTGCCAGGCGGTCATGGACCAGGCGCTGCCGTACCTGAAGAACCGCATCGCCGCCGCCGCGCCCGGCGAGAAGCAGGCGATCGTGTTCGACATCGACAACACCACGCTGGAGACCGACTTCGGCTTCAGCTACCCCCAGCCGGCCAACAAGCCCGTGCTGGACGTCGCCCGTTACGCCCAGGACCACGGCGTCTCCCTGTTCTTCGTCACCGCCCGTCCCGGCATCCTGTACTGGCCCACCGAGTTCAACCTCGAACACGACGGCTACGAGGTCTCCGGCCTCCATGTCCGCGGCCTCTTCGACCTCTTCAAGGACGTCGCCGCCTACAAGACCGCCCAGCGCGCCGACATCGAGAACGACGGCTACACGATCATCGCGAACATCGGCAACAGCGCCACCGACCTGTCGGGCGGCCACGCCGAGAAGACGTACAAGCTCCCCGACTACAACGGTCAGTTGTCCTGACGCGCGCCGACACCTGGCCGTGCGGGCTCCCCGTGGCGGGAGCCCGCCCGGCGCGCAAAAGCCGGAAGGGGCCGGTGCCCAAAGGCACCGGCCCCTTCCATTCGGCCGTCGTCGGGACGCTTACGCGTCCTTGCTCAGGTTCGGTCCGGCACCGCCGGCCGCCTGCTCGATCGGCGGGACGTCGGGCAGCGCCGACTTCTCCTCACCCCGGAAGGTGAAGGTCTGGGCGTCGCCCTCGCCCTCGGTGTCCACGACCACGATGTGACCGGGACGCAGCTCGCCGAAGAGGATCTTCTCCGAGAGCGTGTCCTCGACCTCGCGCTGGATCGTGCGGCGCAGCGGACGCGCGCCCAGCACCGGGTCGTAACCCTTCTTGGCCAGCAGCTCCTTGGCGGACTGGGAGAGCTCGATGCCCATGTCCCGGTCCTTCAGGCGCTCGTCCACCTTGCCGACCATCAGGTCGACGATCCGCAGGATGTCCGCCTGCGTCAGCTGCGGGAAGACGACCACGTCGTCGACGCGGTTGAGGAACTCGGGGCGGAAGTGCTGCTTCAGCTCGTCCGACACCTTGTTCTTCATGCGCTCGTAGTTGGTCTTCGTGTCACCCGAGGCCGCGAAGCCCAGGTTGAAGCCCTTCGAGATGTCCCGCGTGCCGAGGTTGGTCGTCATGATGATGACCGTGTTCTTGAAGTCCACGACCCGGCCCTGGGAGTCGGTCAGGCGGCCGTCCTCCAGGATCTGCAGCAGCGAGTTGAAGATGTCCGGGTGGGCCTTCTCGACCTCGTCGAAGAGGACGACGGAGAACGGCTTGCGGCGGACCTTCTCGGTCAGCTGGCCGCCCTCTTCGTAGCCCACGTAGCCGGGGGGCGAACCGAAGAGACGCGACACCGTGTGCTTCTCGCTGAACTCCGACATGTCGAGGGAGATCAGCGCGTCCTCGTCACCGAAGAGGAACTCGGCGAGCGCCTTGGACAGCTCGGTCTTACCGACGCCGGACGGGCCGGCGAAGATGAACGAACCACCGGGGCGCTTCGGGTCCTTCAGACCGGCACGCGTACGGCGGATCGCCTTCGACAGCGCCTTGACGGCGTCGACCTGGCCGATGACCCGCTTGTGGAGCTCGTCCTCCATGCGGAGCAGGCGGCTGGACTCCTCCTCGGTCAGCTTGAAGACCGGGATGCCGGTGGCCGTGGCGAGGACCTCGGCGATCAGCTCGCCGTCGACCTCGGCGACGACGTCCATGTCGCCGGCCTTCCACTCCTTCTCCCGCTTGGCCTTGGCGGCCAGGAGCTGCTTCTCCTTGTCACGCAGGGAGGCGGCCTTCTCGAAGTCCTGCGAGTCGATCGCGGACTCCTTGTCCCGGCGGACGGCGGCGATCTTCTCGTCGAACTCGCGCAGGTCCGGCGGAGCGGTCATCCGGCGGATACGCATCCGGGAGCCCGCCTCGTCGATCAGGTCGATCGCCTTGTCCGGCAGGAAGCGGTCGGAGATGTACCGGTCGGCCAGGGTGGCGGCCTGGACCAGCGCCTCGTCCGTGATGGAGACCCGGTGGTGCGCCTCGTACCGGTCGCGCAGGCCCTTGAGGATCTCGATCGTGTGCGGCAGCGACGGCTCCGCGACCTGGATGGGCTGGAAGCGGCGCTCCAGGGCCGCGTCCTTCTCCAGGTGCTTGCGGTACTCGTCCAGCGTGGTCGCACCGATGGTCTGCAGCTCACCGCGGGCCAGCATCGGCTTCAGGATGGAGGCCGCGTCGATGGCGCCCTCGGCGGCACCCGCACCGACCAGCGTGTGCAGCTCGTCGATGAACAGGATGATGTCGCCGCGGGTGCGGATCTCCTTGAGGACCTTCTTCAGGCGCTCCTCGAAGTCACCGCGGTAGCGGGAGCCGGCGACCAGGGCGCCGAGGTCAAGCGTGTAGAGGTGCTTGTCCTTGAGCGTCTCGGGCACCTCGCCCTTGACGATGGCCTGGGCCAGGCCCTCGACGACGGCGGTCTTGCCGACGCCGGGCTCACCGATCAGCACCGGGTTGTTCTTCGTACGACGGGACAGCACCTGCATGACCCGCTCGATCTCCTTCTCGCGCCCGATGACCGGGTCGAGCTTGGACTCACGAGCGGCCTGGGTGAGGTTCCGGCCGAACTGGTCCAGGACGAGAGAGGTCGAGGGGGTGCCCTCGGCCGGGCCGCCGGCGGTGGCGGTCTCCTTGCCCTGGTAACCGGAGAGCAGCTGGATGACCTGCTGCCGCACCCGGTTGAGGTCTGCACCCAGCTTGACCAGGACCTGGGCGGCGACGCCCTCGCCCTCACGGATCAGGCCGAGCAGGATGTGCTCCGTGCCGATGTAGTTGTGGCCCAGCTGAAGGGCCTCGCGGAGCGACAGCTCCAGGACCTTCTTGGCACGGGGGGTGAAGGGGATGTGCCCGGACGGGGCCTGCTGGCCCTGGCCGATGATCTCCTCCACCTGCTGGCGGACCGCCTCAAGCGAAATGCCGAGGCTCTCCAGGGCCTTAGCGGCGACACCTTCGCCCTCGTGGATGAGACCCAGGAGGATGTGCTCGGTGCCGATGTAGTTGTGGTTGAGCATCCGGGCTTCTTCCTGAGCCAGGACGACAACCCGCCGCGCGCGGTCGGTGAACCTCTCGAACATCGTTAATCGCTCCTCAGAGCGGTCAGGCAGTGGGGGGAACTTCCCCTCCCTGTCCTTCCGCAGCTTAGTCCCGCAAGCGGGGACCGCTCATTCCAACTGCCGACACCGTCGATGGCCTCCTGACCCCGAACGCCGACATCTGCTCCAACCCGATGGTGCGAGACGATGTTCCCGCAGGCCAGGCAGTTACCCCACTCGCCAGTACGCCGATGGCGAACGTGAGACGGCCTGTACTGCGTGTCGCCCCCTCCCACTAGGCATGTCTTACCCGCGGGGACTGACACTCCATGCCGCGCCCACCGGTTCGCTCAGCTACGGGCGAACAACCTTGCGCCTCCCCCGACCCCCACGCGCCCCCTCTTTCCGGCACTCTGCGCAGCCGGTGGCGCACCCAGCGTAACCTGAACGCCACTCCGGCGGTTGCACTTGGCATGGTTGGCCCAGTCCCCATGATTTCCGCGGTCCCCCTTCCCCGCCGGCCCCCCGCCCCGGACACCTCACCCATGGGAGATGGGTTCACGAGTCATGTCCGCGCCGGGGCCGTCTGCGCCGGTGACATCTGCGCCGGCCCGGACGCGCGGGCCCGGCACTGGTACGAGAACGATCTGGGCTGGCCGACAGTGCCCGGCCGGCCGCTGCGGCTGCTCACGGGAGTGCGGTTCGACGTGCTCGACGTGCCGGCCGAGGCGGGCGCGCAGGCGCTCCGGCATCTCGCACCGGGCTCTCCGGTCATCCTTCGGGGTGACCGGATGGAGCTGCTGGTGGCCCCGGGGAGCGCGGAGGAGCTGCCCGGACTGCTCGACTGGCTGGAGTGGGGAGCGGTGCCCCTGGATCTGCGGGTCCTGGGGCAGGGCGGCGCGCTGGAGGCACCGCCACCGCCCGTAGGGGCCGCTGCCGTACGGCTCACATCCGTACGGCCTGATTCCCCGGGGTGGCCCGATTCCCTGCGGGCCCGCCCGGGGAGCGCTGAATCCGCGCGGGGCCGATCCGTTCAGGGGGCCGTTGCCGGTGTGTGGCTGCGGCCCCCCGGGCCGGGAGGCGAGGTCGGGCATTCGCTGCCGGCCATGCCGGGCGTACCCGCCGGGCCGGGCGCAGGGCGCGAGGGGAGCGCCCCCGATCTCGTGCGACTGGTGGACACGATGGCAGCGCAGTGCCACCGGGTCCGGCTGCGGCGCGACCGCGCCGGGGATCCCGCCGACCGGCGGAATCAGCCGTTGGCCTTCTCGTAGGCCTCACGAATCGACGCGGGAACACGGCCGCGGTCGTTGACCTCGTAACCGTTCTCCTTCGCCCAGGCGCGGATCGCCGCGGTGTCCTGGTTGCCGCCGGAAGCGGCACGCGCCTTTCCACGCCCACCCGAGGCACGGCCGCCGGTACGACGTCCGCCCTTCACATAGGGATCAAGAAGGCCACGCAGCTTGTCCGCATTGGCGGTCGTGAGATCGATCTCGTACGTCTTGCCGTCCAGCGCGAACGTCACGGTCTCGTCCGCCTCGCCGCCGTCGAGGTCGTCGACAAGAAGGACCTGAACCTTCTGTGCCACCGCATTTCCTTTCATCGATAACGTTGAGGACCAGGGGTGTGCGGCGTCCGCCGTTTCGCCGCCCCTGTTATATGCAGTACTGCAGTACGTCGGAAAGCAAACCGCTTTTGCCGGAAAAACACAAACCCTCGGGAGAGACTCGGCGCACCGCCGAGGTCCGGAAACATGCGCGTTTCGGACATAGGGCACCTGGGCAATGACGATCACAGATGCAGAAGCATCCGGCTGTTGCCCAAGGTGTTCGGCTTCACTCGTTCGAGACCGAGGAACTCGGCGACGCCCTCGTCATAGGAACGCAACAGCTCCGCGTACACATCGGTGTCGACCGGTGTCTCCCCGATCTCCACGAAGCCGTGCTTCCCGAAGAAGTCCACTTCGAAGGTCAGGCAGAAAACGCGTCGAACGCCGAGCCAGCGTGCGGTCTGGAGCAACTTCTCCAGCAACTGATGGCCGACGCCGGCGCCCCTGAGGCCGGGCTTCACCCCCAGAGTGCGGACTTCGGCCAGGTCCTCCCACATGACGTGCAACGCGCCGCAGCCGACCACCTCGGCGTTGTCGTCGCGTTCCGCGACCCAGAACTCCTGGATGTCCTCGTAAAGCGTGACGGTGGCTTTGTCGAGCAGGATGCGGTCGCGTACGTAGGCGTCGAGGAGGTGGCGCACGGCCGGGACATCGCTGGTCCGGGCCCGCCGGACGGTGATGGCTTTTGCGGGGACTTCGGGACGCTCTGCTGACATGAGCGGACGCTATCGCCCGTCCGCGTCCCGCGCCGAGCCGGGGTTCTCCTCTTGCCGGGCTTCCGGAGGTTCCTGTTGCCGCACCGCCGGGGCTTCCCGGGTTTCTTCCGGACCCTGGACGATGCGTACGGCGTCCCTGAGGGCCTGGCGCTGTTCCTCGCTCATCATGCCGAAGAAGGCGACGAGAGCGGCGGCCGGGTTGTCGCTCTGGGACCAGGCGTCGTTCATCAGGGCGGCGGCGTACGCGGCTCGCGTCGACACGGCCTCATATCGATAGGCCCGTCCTTCCGCCTCACGGCGCACCCAGCCCTTCTGATGGAGATTGTCCAAAACGGTCATCACGGTGGTGTACGCGATGGAGCGTTCCTGCTGGAGGTCTTCCAGGACTTCTCGAACGGTCACCGGGCGGTTCCACTTCCACACCCGCGTCATGACCGCGTCTTCGAGTTCTCCCAATGGGCGAGGCACAGCTCAGAACAATAGTGGGAGATCCCGGCAATGGCGTGCCGGACGTGCGCTAGGACTACAAACGCGCACAAAAAGGGCGTACGACTCGGAAAGCAGCGGGGTGCGGTGAGTCGTACGCCGGGACGGCGAATGGCCCGCCGGGGCCGGCCAGGGCGCGGAGCGGTCGGCTCAGGCGTCGGTGGCGGGGGTCTGGCGCGGACCCTCCACGCGCGCGAGCGCGGCGTCGACGGCCGCGTCCTCCTTGGTCTTGGCGGCCCCGCCCTGGGTCTTCACGATCACCCTGACCAAACCGATGAAGAACACGGCCATGACGACCGGGGGCACGAGCGCGGAGACGTAGTCCATGCCTCCAGAGTATCCACGGGCGAAGGGACGAAAGGGCCGGGGTACACGAAGGGACCAAAGGGCGGGGGCACAGGGGGGCAGGGGCACGGGGAGGCGCGGCACACGAAGGCGGGGGCACACGGAACCACCCCTGGTACCGGCCGGAACCACCCTGGTCTCGGCCGGAGACCGGCCCGGCCGCCCGCGGGCCGGGGCGGCGGGGCCTCAGCCCGCGGCCAGCTGCCGGGACTCCGCCGGCGGCGTGGGCTTGCGGCGCGGGAAGACCTCCCCCGGCGTGGGGATGGGCCGCTTCGGCGCGACCGGCTCCGGCTCGGCCGGCCCCGGCGCGGGCCGTTCCGCCGGGCCCGGCGCGGGCTTGGGTGCGGGCTTCCGCGTGGGCTCGGACGGCTCCTCGGCCCGCCCGTCGACCTGCCGGGCCCCGGATTCCCCCGCGCCGCCCGCGAGGGCCAGCAGACGCGTCCGCGCGGGCGGCACGGCGGGCGCCGGCACCTTGCGCGCCCCCTGGGCGAACCGTGCCCGCACGTCCTGCTCGGCCAGCGCCTGGCAGCGGTCCAGCAGCTCCGCCGCCGCGGGGTTGCCGCGCAGTGCCCGCAGTGCGGCGAGATCGTCCGGCGTCGGCCGGTGCCCGGCCCCCAGCGCCTCTTCCAGCACGGCCAGGTAGCCGGCCGCGGTGCCGGGCAGGGCGGCCCGGTACCGGCCCAGGTCGGCCACCAGGAAGGCGCGCAGCCTGGCCCCCTCGCGCATCGCCTCGTCGAGCGACTCGGCGAGCCGGAAACAGTCCTGCACGTCCTCGGCGGAAGCGTGGCCGGGGTGGAGGGCGAGGGCGAGGGCGCGGCGGAGCACACGCAGCTCCTCCACGCCGAACGCCATGCCGCCGCGGGATCCGTATGGCGTGGGCATGCGGCGACGCTATCGCTAATCGGACAAAAGTGACGGATCGGAACGTTGTTTCGGAGCGTGTCGTTCCGGGGTTCCCTCGTCCGGGGCCACCGGTGAGGCCGGCACCCGGGCGGGGCGCCGGCCGTCCCTCACAGCCGTGACACGTTCCGCTCGTACACCAGGCGCAGCCCGATCAGGGTCAGCCACGGCTGGTGCTCGTCGATCACCGCGGACTCGCCCAGCACCACCGGGGCCAGGCCGCCCGTGGCGATCACCGTGACGTCGTCCGGGTCCTCGGCCAGCTCCCGGGCCATCCGGCTCACCACTCCGTCGACCTGCCCGGCGAAGCCGTACACGACGCCCGACTGCATGGCCTCGACCGTGTTCTTGCCGATCACGTTCCGGGGCCGGGCCACCTCGATCTTCCGCAGCTGCGCGGCCCTGATCCCGAGGGCCTCCACCGAGATCTCGATACCGGGCGCGATGACCCCGCCGACGTACTCCCCGCGCGCGGAGACCGCGTCGAAGGTGGTCGCCGTGCCGAAGTCGACGACGATCGCCGGACCGCCGTACAGCTCGTTCGCCGCGACCGCGTTGATGATGCGGTCGGCGCCGACCTCCTTGGGGTTGTCGAACTGGATCGGCACGCCCGTCTTCACGCCCGGCTCCACCAGCACCGCGGGTACGTCGCCGTAGTAGCGCCGGGTCACCTCGCGCAGCTCGTGCAGCACCGACGGGACGGTCGCGCAGATGGCGATGCCGTCGATCCCGTCGCCCAGCTCCTCGCCGAGCAGCGGGTGCATGCCCATCAGACCGTGGAGCAGCACCGCCAGCTCGTCCGCCGTACGGCGCGCGTCCGTGGAGATGCGCCAGTGCTCGACGATGTCCTCGCCGTCGAACAGGCCGAGGACGGTGTGCGTGTTGCCGACGTCGATCGTGAGGAGCATGGCCGTTACTCCGCCTCGCGCAGGTCCAGGCCGATGTCCAGGATCGGCGAGGAGTGGGTGAGCGCGCCGACGGCCAGGAAGTCCACGCCGGTGTCGGCGTACGCGCGCGCGTTGCCCAGCGTCAGCCGCCCGGACGCCTCCAGCAGGGCACGACCGCCGACGATACCGACGGCCTCCGCGCACTCGCCGGGCGTGAAGTTGTCGAGCAGGATCAGGTCGGCGCCCGCGTCCACGACCTCGCGCAGCTGGTGCAGGGTGTCGACCTCGACCTCGATCGGCACCTCCGGGAAGGTCTCCCGTACGGCCTTGAAGGCCTGCGCGACGCCGCCGGCGGCGACCACGTGGTTGTCCTTGACCAGGGCCGCGTCGGACAGCGACATGCGGTGGTTGACGCCCCCGCCGCAGCGGACGGCGAACTTCTCCAGCGAGCGCAGCCCCGGCGTCGTCTTCCGGGTGTCGCGGACCTTCGTGCCGGTGCCCTCCAGCGCGTCCGCCCACGCGCGCGTGGCGGTCGCGATGCCGGACAGGCGGCACAGGATGTTCAGCGCGCTGCGCTCGGCGGTGAGCAGGTCACGCGTGCGCGTGGTGACCGACAGCAGCTTCTGCCCGGCCTCGATCCGGTCGCCGTCCTCGACGTGCCGCTCGACCTCGAACTCGTCCGTGCACACCACGGAGAGCACGGCCTCGGCGACCCGCAGGCCGGCCACGACGCCCGCCTCGCGCGCGGTGAAGTCACCGGTGGCGACGGCGTCCTCCGGGATGGTCGCGACGGTGGTCACGTCCACACCGCCGTCGAGGTCCTCCTGGATGGCGACATTGGCGATGTCCTCGACCTCGACGGGGTCGAGTCCGGCAGCGGCCAGCAACTCGGCGAGCGCGGGGTCGAGCCCGCACTCCAGGTACTCCTCGTCGCCCTCGGCGCCGCAGGCGCAGCCGTCACCGCAGCCGCCGTCGGGGGCCAGAGGAAGGTCGTCGGTGCTCACGTTCGTCACTGCTCCTGGGCACTGGGGTGTTACCGGGTAGGGGGGAAGTCTGCGGTGTCCGTGGTCCGTACGGCCAGCGACCGGTCGGGATTGAGCCGTACGACGATGTGGCGCCGCCAGTCGTCGTCGCGCTCGGCGCGGTCCTCGCGCCAGTGGCAGCCGCGGGTCTCCTCGCGCAGCCGGGCGGCGGCGACCAGGACGCGGGCCACGCACAGGAGGTTGGTGGCCTCCCAGGTGTCGACGCCGGGCTCGGCGGTCTTGCCGTTCTCGTCCAGGGCGTCACGGGCGTCGGCGTGCAGCCGCTGGAGCTGCTCGGCGGCCCGGGCGAGGGACTCCTCCGAGCGCAGCACGCCCGCGCCCTCGGTCATGACCCGCTGGATGGCGAAGCGGGTCTCGGGGGCCAGCAGCGGGTGCGCGGGCGTCTCGGGGTGCGGGACCGGCGCGGGCACGCGCGCGTGCAGGCCGTTCCCCGCGCGGGCCGCGACGATGTCGTCGGCGATCCGCTCGGCGTAGACGAGGCCTTCGAGGAGGGAGTTGGAGGCCAGCCGGTTGGCGCCGTGCACACCGGTGCAGGCGACCTCGCCGCACGCGTACAGGCCCGGGACCGTCGTACGGCCCCGCGCGTCGGTGCGCACACCGCCGGAGGCGTAGTGAGCGGCCGGGGCGACCGGGATGGGCTCGGTGACCGGGTCGATGCCGTGGGCGCGGCAGGCGGCCAGGATGGTCGGGAAGCGGTGCTCCCACATGCCGGCGCCGAAGTGCCGGGCGTCGAGGTACATGTGCTCGGCGCCCTGCTCCAGCATCCGCCGCAGGATGCCCTTGGCGACGATGTCGCGGGGCGCGAGCTCGGCCAGTTCGTGCTGGCCCGCCATGAAGCGCACGCCGTCCCCGTCGACCAGGTACGCGCCCTCGCCGCGCACCGCCTCGGAGACGAGCGGCTGCTGGCCCTCGACGTCCGTGCCGAGGAACAGCACGGTCGGGTGGAACTGCACGAACTCCAGGTCGCTGATCTCGGCGCCCGCGCGCAAGGCCAGCGCCACGCCGTCGCCGGTCGACACGGAGGGGTTGGTGGTCGCCGAGAACACCTGGCCCATGCCGCCGGTCGCGAGCACCACCGCGGGGGCGTGCACGGCGCCCACGCCGTCGTGCTGGCCCTCGCCCATCACGTGCAGCGTGACCCCGGCCGTACGGCCGTCGGCGTCGGTCAGCAGGTCCAGCACCAGCGCGTTCTCGATGGTGCGCACCCCACGCGCGCGTACGGCCTCCACGAGCGCCCGGGAGACCTCCGCGCCGGTGGCGTCCCCGCCCGCGTGCGCGATCCGGCGCCGGTGGTGGCCGCCCTCGCGGGTGAGGTGGATGTCGCCCTCGTCGTCGGTGTCGAAGTGGGCGCCGGTGGAGATCAGCCGCCGTACGGCGTCGGGGCCTTCGGTGACGAGGATCCGCACGGCCTCCTCGTCGCACAGCCCCGCGCCGGCCACCAGGGTGTCCTCCAGGTGCTGGTCCGGGGTGTCGCCCTCGCCGAGGGCCGCGGCGATGCCGCC
Organism: Streptomyces sp. NPDC042638; assembly: GCF_040647235.1. Lineage (NCBI taxonomy): Bacteria > Bacillati > Actinomycetota > Actinomycetes > Kitasatosporales > Streptomycetaceae > Streptomyces > Streptomyces sp. NPDC042638. The sequence goes on along the minus strand of NZ_JBEZBT010000062.1, from coordinate 15,587 downwards.
CTGCGCCCAGCGCGTGGAGCCGTCGTCCAGGCGGGCCTTGGTGACGACGACCGTCGTCAGCCCCGCGGCCTCGCAGCGCAGCGCCGCGGTCAGGCCGGCCACTCCGGAGCCGACGACGACCACGTCCGCCGGGATGCTCCACCCGGGCGCGGGTGCGTGCAGTCGTATGCCTGTGCTGGTCACGAGGCGGCTCCGAAGGTGAGAGGAAGGTTGTCGATCAGCCGGGTCGTGCCGACCCGGGCGGCGACGGCGAGGACGGCCTCGCCGGTGAAGCCGTCGCCGATCTCGGTGAAGTCGGCCGGATCGACCAGCGCGAGGTAGTCCAGCCGCAGCGGCGGGTCGAGACGGACGGCCTCGTCCAGGACCTGGCGGGCGGCGCCGCGGACGGCCGCCGGGCCGCCGGGCGCGGCGGTGGCCACCGCGTGCGCGTCGGCCGCCGCGCGGGACTCGCCTATGGCGCTCAGGGCCTCGGCACGCGCGTGCGTGGAGGGCACTTCCCTGGCCCGCGCGCGCAGCGCCTCCTGTGCCGCGTGCCGGTCGCGGCCGGCGAACAGCGCGCGGGACAGCGCGAGCGCGGTACGGCGCTCGTCGGCCGAGAGGTAGCGGTTGCGGCTGGACAGGGCGAGCCCGTCCTCCTCGCGCACGGTGGGTACGGCGACGATCTCGACGCCGAAGTTCAGATCCCGCACCATGCGCCGGATGAGGGCCAGCTGCTGGGCGTCCTTCTGCCCGAACAGGGCGGCGTCGGGGCGGGTGAGGTGCAGCAGCTTGGCGACGACGGTGAGGACGCCGTCGAAGTGGCCGGGCCGCGAGGAACCCTCCAGACGCTCGCCCATGGGCCCGGCGGAGATGCCCACCTGGGGCCGGCCGCCCGGGTAGACCTCGTCCACGGAGGGTGCGAAGACGGCGTCCGCGCCCGCCTGCTCGGCGAGCTTCAGATCGGCGTCCAGAGTGCGCGGGTAGCGGTCCAGGTCCTCCCCCGCACCGAACTGCAGCGGGTTGACGAAGACCGTGACGACGACCTCACCGTCCGGGCCGGCGATCTCGCGCGCGGAGCGGATGAGGGTCGCGTGACCCTCGTGCAGCGCGCCCATGGTCATCACGACGGCACGACGGCCTTCACGCACGCGCGCGTGCAGCTCTTCGGCGGTGCTCAGCAGGGCGGTGGTCATCGGTCGTTCCCCTCGGTGCCGGTCGAGCCGTCGGTGCCGTCAGTGCCGTTCGGGCCGGTTGTGCCGTCCGTGCCGTCGGTGCCGTGCGGGCCGCTTGTGCCGTCCGTGCCGCTCGGGCCGCCGGCCGCGTCGCCCCCGTGGCCTGCGTCGCCTGCGTGGCCTGCGTCGGCGAGTACCCCGAGGAGGTCCTCGGCGAGTTCCGGCTTCAGCAGGCCGGTGGCGAGGGCGCGGTCGGCGGTCGCGCGGGCCATCGCCAGATAGCCCGCCACGGTCTGCGGGGCGTGCCTGCGCAGCTCCGTGACGTGCGCGGCGACCGTGCCGGCGTCTCCGCGCGCGACCGGCCCGGTCAGGGCGGCGTCGCCGGAGCGCAGCGCGTTGTCCAGGGCGGCGCCGAGCAGGGGGCCGAGCATCCGGTCGGGCGCGCCCACACCGGCCGCGCGCAGCAGCTCCATCGACTGGGCGACCAGGGTCACCAGGTGGTTGGCGCCGAGGGCAAGGGCCGCGTGGTACAGCGGGCGGTCGCGCTCGCTGATCCACTCCGGCTCGCCGCCCATCTCGATCACCAGGGCCTCGGCGGCCAGCCGCAGCTCCTCGGGCGCGGTGACGCCGAAGGAGCAGCCCGCGAGGCGCTGGACGTCCACGGGCGTGCCGGTGAAGGTCATCGCCGGGTGCAGGGCCAGCGGCAGCGCGCCCGCGCGCAGGGCCGGGTCGAGGACCCGCGCGCCGTACCGGCCGGAGGTGTGCACGAGCAGCTGTCCCGGCCGTACGGCGCCGGTCTCGGCGAGTCCGGCGACCAGGCCGGGCAGGGCGTCGTCGGGCACCGTGAGCAGCACGAGGTCGGCGCGCTGGAGGACCTCGGCGGGCGGCACCAGCGGGACACCCGGGAGCATGGCCTCGGCGCGCCTGCGGGAGGCGTCGGAGACACCTGAGACGGCCACCGGGCGGTGCCCGGCGAGCTGGAGGGACGCGGCGAGCGCGGGGCCCACCCGGCCGGCGCCGACGACACCGACGGTGAGCCGCGCGGGGCGGTCCCTGAGGTCTGGCTGGTGGACTGTACTCACGCGACGACGGCCTTCCCGTTCCAGTCCGCACTGGGTACCGGACGATTTCTCGTCATGTTAACGCTATCTCGGTCCGGTGCCGACCGGTTGTCCACAGGCTGTGGGTTTCGCCACGCCGTCCCGGGGGCCCCTCGCCGGGCGGAAATGCCAGTGCCCCCCTCGGCCCCGGCACGGCATGATCACGGCATGACGGACACGGCTGAGCAGAACACCGACCGGGAGACCGAGCAGACCGGGCAGACCGAGCAGGAGGCGGAAGGTTCGGCACGGGAGCGGTTGCGGGACCGGCGCGTGGCGGCCCACCGGCGGGCCCGGCGCACCCTGTCCCGCGCGGGCTGGCAGGGCACGATCGGCGAACGTCTCGCGCTCCTGACGGAGGCGGCGCCCGAGGCCTACGACCTGGACGAGCCGGCCGACGTCTACGGCACCCGGATCGTGGCCGCCCTGGAGCGGCGGGTCGCCACACTGCTCGGCACGGAGGCCGCCGCGTTCTTCCCGACGGGCACCATGGCCCAGCAGGTGGCGCTGCGCTGCTGGGCCGGCCGCACCGGCGACCCGACGGTCGCCCTGCACCCGCTGTCCCATCCCGAGGTGCATGAGCGGAACGCGTTCAGCCAGGTCAGTGGCCTGCGTCCGGTCAGGGTCGGCTCCGGGCCCCGGCTGCCCACTGCGGCCGAGATACGCGACTTCGAGGAGCCCTTCGGGGCGCTGATGCTGGAACTCCCCCTCCGGGACGCCGGCTTCGTGCTGCCCACCTGGGAGGAGCTGACCGAGGTCGTCGAGGCGGCGCGGGAGCGGGACGCGGTGGTGCACTTCGACGGCGCGCGCCTGTGGGAGTGCACGGACCACTTCGGCCGCCCCCTGGAGGAGATCGCGAGCCTGGCCGACAGCGTCTACGTGTCGTTCTACAAGTCGGTCGACGGCTTCGGCGGCGCCGCGCTCGCCGGCCCGAACACGCTGGTCGAGGAGGCGAAGACCTGGCGCCACCGGTACGGCGGCACGGTCTTCCAGCAGTTCCCGACCGTCCTGTCCGCGCTCATCGGCCTGGACCGTGAGCTGCCCCGGCTGCCGGAGTACGTGCGGCACGCGCGCGTGGTGGCCGAGGCGCTGCGGGAGGGTTTCGCGGCGGCCGGGGTGCCCTGGGCCCGCGTCCACCCGGAGGTGCCGCACACCCACGAGTTCCAGGTCTGGCTGCCGTACGCGCCCGAGGTGGTGGCCGAGGCGGCCGTGCGCCAGGGCGAGGAGACCTCGGTGATGCTCTTCCCGGACGCCTGGGACGCCAAGGGCCCCGGCCTGGCCTGCACGGAGGTCACCGTCCGTGCCGCCGGCCTGGAGTGGACGGCCGACGACGTCCGCGCGGCCGTGCGGGACTTCGCGGACCGCCTGCCGGACACGGCGTAGCGGAGCACACCGGGCCCCGGCCGGCCGGGCGTGCCGGGGCCGCGCCGGGGCGGGCCGAGCGCGCCAGGGACGGCCGAGCGCGCCGGGCGCCCGGATCAGCCGAGTGCGCCGGGCCCCCGGATCAGCCGAGTGCGCGGGGGTTCAACAGGCGCGCGAAAGGGCGCACCAGGCGTGCGAGAGCGTGCCGGAGCCGCCCGTGCGCCGGACGGCCGGCGATCACCGCGCGGAAGCGGCGGTAGTCGCGCAGCTCGCGGAGCACGTCGACGTCGTGGCGGCCCGGTACGGGCGGCTCCGGCTCGCCGTGCCGACGGGCGCGGTAGCTGTCGAGGAGGTACTGCTGGGTGATGCTCATGGCGGACGGCCTTCTCGGGACGTTGAGTGATCGCTGACTGCTCGGGCTCCGCGGCTGCCCCGGCGCTCTCCAGACTGCGCCGCTCCGCGCGGCACGTCGCGTCGATTGACGTCACCCGTCAATCGAGGACCTGGTTGTCGGTGGCGGCGGGCACCATGGGGGCATGAGCGTGCGCATCGACATCGCGGGGCTGCGTCCGGAGAGGGTCGCCGCCGTCACCTCGCCCCTGGCCGAACTGGGCATGGCGCTGCACGCGCTGTCGGAGCCGGGTCACCACCCCGGCCTGCAGGGCTGGGTGACCGGTGTGACCACCCGGCTGGACTCGCACCTGGCCGACCGGATGTGCGAGGCGGACTTCCTCTGGCGCTCGACCTTCTCGGACCTGTTCCTGCCGTTCGCGGGCGTCGCGGGCCGGGACACGCTGCCCGGTGCCACCCTCGCCGAGGACCTGGACCTGCTGGACAAGCTGACGGACGAGCAGTTCGTGGACGCGGCGATGGAGTTCACCTGCGCGCTGCCGTACTGTTCGCGCGGCCCCTCCGCGCTCTCCGACCCCGAGGTGCGCCGCCGGGCGCTGGAGCTGGCCGCCTCGCGCGGGCCCCGGCAGGTGCGGTTCACCGAGCGGCTGCTGGCCGATCCGCCGAGGATCCGGGACTGGCTGCGGCAGTTCGTGCGGGACTGCGACGAGGCGTTCTTCGCGGACACCTGGGCCAGGCTGCGGCACCAGCTCGCGGCGGACGCCCGTCTCAAGACGGACCTCCTGCTGCGCCGGGGCCTGGCCGAGGCGCTGGAGGCGGTGTCGCCCACCGTGACGCTCGACAGGGAAGCCGCCACGATCACGGTCGACAAGCTGGGCAGCGGCCGTTCGGCCACGGCGGACGGCGGTCTCCTGCTCGTTCCGACGAGCCTGGGCTGGCCGCACCTGAGCGTCCTGCACCGGTACGGCTGGCAGCCGGTGCTGCACTACCCGGTCGGCTCACCCGAACTGGCCGCCCCGCCCTCGGTGGAGCAGCTCGCGCTGCGGATGAGCGCCCTGTCCCACCCCGTGCGCATGCGGTTGTGCCGCCATCTGGCGCGCAGCGCCTACACCACCGGCGAACTGGCCCGGATCCACGGGATGACGGCTCCCGAGATATCCCGGCACCTCGGCTCGCTGAAGAAGGCGGGCCTGGTCACCACCCGCCGCCGCGGCCGGTACGTGCTGCACCAGCTCGACGTCACCGTCGTCGCCCGGCTGGGCAGTGACTTCCTGGAGGGCATACTCCGGTAGCGCGCCCCACCGCCTCCGGTCAGCCGTGGCCGCCCGCGCGCACCAGCCCCGTCTCGTACGCCAGCACCACCACCTGCACCCGGTCCCGGAGGCCGAGCTTGGTCAGGATGCGGCCCACATGGGTCTTCACCGTCGCCTCGCTCAGCACCAGCCGGGCCGCGATCTCTCCGTTGGACAGGCCCTGGGCGACCAGCACCATGACCTCGCGCTCCCGCTCGGTGAGCCGTTCCAGCTCCTTGTGCCGGGGCTCGTTGCCGGCGGAGGGCAGCATCGGCGCGAAGCGGTCCAGCAGCCGCCGGGTGGTGGAGGGTGCCACGACCGCGTCACCGCTGTGCACGGCGCGGATCGCGGCCAGCAGATCGCCGGGCGGCACGTCCTTGAGCATGAAGCCGGAGGCGCCCGCCTTCAGCCCGGAGAAGGCGTACTCGTCCAGGTCGAAGGTGGTGAGGATGAGCACCTTCGGCGCGTCCGGCTCCGCGCAGATCCGCCGGGTGGTCTCCACGCCGTCCAGCTTCGGCATACGGACGTCCATCAGGATGACGTCGACGGCGGCTGACCGCAGCACCTGGAGGGCCTCCACGCCGTCGCCCGCCTCCGCGACGACCTCCATGTCCGGCTGGGCGGCGAGCACCATCCGGAATCCGGTGCGCAGCAGCACCTGGTCGTCGACGAGCATCACGCGGATCGTCATCGGGTCCTCTTCCGTGTCTTCGGTTGCCGTCCCTGCCGCCGTACGGCGTCACAGGCCACGGTCGCCAGGGGATTGCGGGGGGCGTACAGGGGGCGTGCGGCCGGGTCAATGCGCCGGTTTGAGCGGGAGCAGCGCGCTGATGCGGAATCCTCCGCCCGGACGCGGCCCGGCGTCCAGGGTGCCGCCCACCATGCCGACCCGCTCGCGCATGCCGATGAGGCCGTGCCCCCGCCCGTCGACGCCACCGTCCTCGTACAGCTCGTGCGGGGCGCCCTTGCCGTCGTCCTCGACCAGCAGGCCGAGACCGTCGTCGAAGTAGACCAGCCGTACGCTCGCGCCCGCGTTGGGCCCGCCGTGCTTGCGGGTGTTGGTGAGCGCCTCCTGCACGATCCGGTACGCGGTCAGCTCCACGCCGCTGGGCAGCGGGCGCGGGGTGCCCTCCACCTTGAAGTCGACCGGGAGGCCGGAGCTGCGGCACTGCTCGACGAGGTCGTCGATCTGCTCGACGTCGGGCTGCGGGACGTACTCGCCGCTCTCCTGGTGCTCACCGGTGCGCAGCACACCCAGCAGGCGGCGCATCTCGGCCAGGGCCTGGCGGCCGGTGGAGGAGATCGTCTCCAGGGCCGCCTTCGCCTGGTCGGGTGCGGCATCCATGACATAGGCGGCGCCGTCGGCCTGTACCACCATCACCGACACGTTGTGTGCGACCACGTCGTGCAGCTCGCGCGCGATACGGGCGCGCTCGGCGGCCACCGCGACCTTCGACTGGGCCTCGCGCTCCTTCTCCAGACGGGCCGCGCGCTCCTCCAGCTGGGCGAAGTAGGCGCGCCGGGTGCGCACGGAGTCGCCGAGCACCCAGGCGAGGGCGAAGGGCACCGTCTGGAAGACCGCTATGGCGATCTGCCCGGCGAAGCTGCTGTGACCGGTCGGCCAGCGGATCTCGGCCACGGTCGCCGCACAGAGACTGACACCGAGCGCGAGCCGCGAGGACCAGAGCGCGCCCGTCGCCGCGACAGTGTAGGTGATCACCAGCATGGCGAAGTCGGCGGTGGTCGTCTCGACGTCCAGGACCAGCTGGGCCAGCCCTGCCCCGAGGGCGAGCAGCAGCATCGGCTCGGGAAGACGACGGCGCAGCGCCACGACGACGCACAGCGCGGTGGACACGGCAATCCCCGCGGCCACCGAGCCGTGGTGACCGCGCACCCCGTCGAGCGTGACCACGCTCAGCCCCGACACACCGAACAGGACGACGGCCCAGAAGGCGTCGACCCACGTCGGGTGACGGCGGAGGAAGTCATAGAGGCGCTGCACGTAACCCAGAGTAGGGAAACCGGACAGGTGCAGGGGTCAACCGGAGGGCCGATCCGCGCCCCGCGCGCGTACTCCGCAAGGTGGAGGCGGTGATCATCTGTGCGCCTACGCTGTCCCGGTGACGGATGAGACGACAGTGGGGGGCTTCCGCGGGAATTCCCGTCGGCGCGGCTGGCGCGCGGCGGCCGAGGAGGCGCTGTACGGGCCCGGCGGCTTCTACCGGCGCCCGGAGGGGCCGGCCGGTCACTTCCGCACGTCCGTGCACGCCTCCCCGCTGTTCGCACGCGCCGTGGCCCGGCTGCTGTGCCGGGTCGACGAAGCGCTGGGGCGGCCCGCGGTGCTGGACTTCGTCGACATGGGCGCCGGGCGGGGGGAACTGGTCACCGGGGTGCTCGCCGCCCTGCCGGCCGACGTGGCCGCACGCGCGCGTGCGTACGCCGTCGAGATCGCCGACCGCCCCGCCGGCCTGGACGAACGGGTCGTCTGGCTGGGCGGGCTCCCGGACGCGGTCTCCGGGCTGCTGTTCGCCAACGAGTGGCTGGACAACGTCCCCCTGGACGTCGTGGAGGTGGACTCCGCGGGCGTGCCCCGGCTGGTGCTCGTCGCGGAGGACGGCTCCGAGCGGCTCGGGGAGCGCGTGGCGGGCGCCGAGGCCGACTGGCTCTCGCGCTGGTGGCCGCTGCCGGCCGAGGAGGGGCTGCGGGCGGAGATCGGGCTGCCCCGGGACCGGGCCTGGGCGTCGGCCGTGGACCGGGTGGTGCGGGGGCTCGCGGTGGCCGTGGACTACGCGCACACCGCGGACGCGCGCCCTCCGTTCGGGACGCTCACCGGCTTCCGGGAGGGACGCGAGAGGGCACCGGTACCGGACGGCTCGTGCGACATCACGGCGCATGTGGCACTGGACGCGTGCGCGGCGGCGCCGCGAGCACGCACGCGGGACACCACACGCACGCCTCCCCCTCCGGCGCACATGCCGTCCCGCACGCGGCCGGACACGGCGCAGGGGACCGGCGAAGCAGCGCGCGACCTTCCCGGCGCGCGCCTGCTCACGCAACGTGCCGCCCTGCGCGCCCTGGACATCACCGGCGCGCGCCCTCCGCTCGCGCTGGCGTCCACAGACCCTTCCGCCTACGTACGCGCCCTCGCGAGTGCCGGTGAGGCCGCCGAACTCACCGCACCGGGCGGCCTCGGGGACTTCGGCTGGCTGCTCCAGCCCGTCGGCATCCCGGACCCCCTGGGCCCGGACCCGGGCCTCCGGGAGCCGCCCGCCCGGTGAGCCGGGCCCCGCCGTCCGCCGTCGGCCCACCCCGGGCGCGGCCTACTTGTCGATGTCGCCGACCACGAAGAACAGCGACCCCAGGATCGCCACCATGTCGGCCACCAGCGTCCCCGGCAGCAGCTCGGTCAGCGCCTGGATGTTGTTGTACGAGGCCGAGCGCAGTTTCAGCCGGTACGGCGTCTTCTCACCCTTGCTGACCAGGTAGTAGCCGTTGATGCCGAGCGGATTCTCGGTCCACGCGTACGTGTCGCCCTCGGGCGCCTTCAGCACCTTGGGCAGCCGCTGGTTGACCGGCCCGGGCGGCAGCTGCGCCAGCCGGTCCAGGCAGGCGTCGGCGAGGTCCAGGGCGTTGTGGGTCTGCTCCAGCAGGACCTCGAAGCGGGCCAGGCAGTCACCCGCGTCCCGGGTCACGACCTTCAGGACGTCCTGGAGGTCGCCGTAGGCCAGGTACGGCTCGTCGCGGCGCAGGTCGAAGTCGACGCCGGAGGCTCGCGCGACCGGCCCGCTCACTCCGTAGGCGTGCACCGTCTCCGGAGCGAGCGTCCCGACCCCGCGCGTGCGTCCCCGGAAGATCTCGTTGCCGAGCACCAGGTCGTCGAAGACGTCCATGCGCGAACGCACCGCGGCGACGGCTTCACGCGCGCGTGCCGTCCAGCCGGCCGGGAGGTCCTCCTTGAGGCCGCCGACGCGGTTGAACATGTAGTGCATGCGCCCGCCGGAGACCTCCTCCATGACGTTCTGGAGCACCTCGCGCTCCCGGAACGCGTAGAACACCGGCGTGATCCCGCCCAGCTCCAGCGGGTACGAGCCGAGGAACATCAGGTGGTTCAGCACCCGGTTCAGCTCGGCCAGCAGGGTGCGCGTCCACACCGCCCGCTCGGGGACCTCCATGCCGAGCATCCGCTCCACGGCGAGGACCACGCCCAGCTCGTTGGAGAACGCGGACAGCCAGTCGTGCCGGTTGGCGAGCACGATGATCTGCCGGTAGTCGCGTGCCTCGAAGAGCTTCTCGGCGCCCCGGTGCATGTACCCGATCACCGGCTCCGCGCGCACGATGCGCTCCCCGTCCAGCACCAGCCTGAGCCGCAGGACGCCGTGCGTGGACGGGTGCTGGGGTCCGATGTTGAGCACCATGTCGGTGCTCTCCGCCGCGCCGCCGATACCGACCGTGGTCTCCGTCGTGGGAGTCATGGCCCCAGTTTCCCCTACGTACGCTGGCCTCATGGAAACGGGGAGCCCGGAAGGGACTACAGCACCGGCGGACCAGCTGGTGTGGCGGGGTGTGCAGCCCGGTCTGCTGCGCGTGCGCCGGCTGCTGCTGGCGGTGTGGACGGGGGTGCTCACGGCCGTCGCGGGGCTGGTGCCGGGGCTTCTCGCGGGGCCCTCCTGGGCGGCCTGCGCGCTGCTGCCGCCGGTGTTCGCCGCCTGGTGCTGGCGGCTGCTGGGGCGCAACTGGCGCTCCTGGCGGTACGCCGAGCGCGCCGACGACCTGCTGATCAGCCGCGGTGTCCTGTGGCGCGAGGAGACGGTGGTGCCGTACGGGCGGATGCAGCTGGTGGAGGTGACCTCCGGACCCGTGGAACGGCGGTTCGGGCTGGCCACCGTACAGCTGCACACGGCCGCCGCCGCGACCGACGCGACCATCCCCGGCCTGGACCCAGCGGAGGCGGAACGACTGCGCGACCGGCTCAACGAGCTGGGCCAGGCACGATCGGCGGGCCTGTGACATCCCCGGCCGACGCGGACGGCGGCCCTGCGACGCCCCCGGCCGGCACGAACGGCGCGGACCCCACAGCCGGCACGGACCACGCGACCGGCGCGGACCACGCGACCGGCGCGGACCACGCGACCGGCGCGGAGTCGACCGGCGGCATACCGGAGCGCCCGCCCGTCACCGAGCGCCGGCTGCACCCGGTCACGCCCTTCCGCCGGGCCTGGGCGCCGCTCGCCGTGCTGGCCGGCTGGGCGGCGCACGACCCGGGCGGCGCCCAGGAGCAGCTCGCGCGGCTGACCCACACCATGCTCCTGCTGGGGCTCGCCGTGCTGGTGCCGGCGGCCGGCCTCTACGGCTTCCTGTCGTGGTGGTTCACGCACTACGCGGTCACCGACACCGAGCTGCGCATACGCACCGGACTGCTGTTCCGGCGCACCGCGCACATCCGGCTGGAGCGCGTGCAGGCCGTGGACGTCTCCCGTCCGCTCCTCGCGCGCGTGGCGGGCGTCGCCAAGCTGCGGATCGACGTCGTCGGCGCCGACGACAAGGACGAGCTGGCCTTCCTGAGCGAGCGGGAGGCGCGCGACCTGCGCGCGGAGCTGCTCGCGCGCGCGGCCGGTTTCGCCCCCGAGACCGCGCGTGACGTCGGAGAAGCACCGGCGCAGGCGCTCCTGCGCGTGCCCCCGCGCGAGCTGGCACGCTCCCTGGTGCTGACGGGCGCCACCTGGGGCTCGCTGTGCGCCGCGCTGGTCGTCCCGACCGTGCTCTGGCTCACCACCCAGAACGTGTGGACGGTCCTCGCCAGCGCCCTGCCCCTGCTCGGCGCGGCCGGCGCGAGCAGTGTGGGCCGGTTCGTCTCCGAGTTCGACTGGACGGTGAGCGAGTCCCCGGACGGCCTGCACATCGACCACGGACTGCTCGACCGTACCCACGAGACGGTGCCGCCCGGCCGGGTGCAGACCGTACGGATCGTGGAGCCCCTGCTGTGGCGGCCGTGCGGCTGGGTGCGGGTGGAACTGGATGTGGCCGGCTCCGCCAACTCGGTGCTGGTCCCGGTCGCCCCGCGCGCGGTGGCCGAGTCGGTCGTCGCGCGCGTGCTGCCCGGCGTGACGGTCCCGCGGGAACTGTCGCGGGCGCCGCGCCGGGCCCGGTGGTGCGTGCCGGTACGGTGGCGCGGCCACCGGCTCGCGGTCACCGGCACCGTGTTCGCCGCCCGCAGCGGCCTGCTGTGCCGCCGGCTCTCGCTGGTCCCGCACGCCAAGGTGCAGAGCATGCGGCTCACCCAGGGCCCGTGGGAGCGCTGCTGGGGGCTCGCCGACGTCCACGTGGACACCGGTGCCGGCAAGACCGTGACGGCCCGTCTGCGGGACGCGGAGGAGGCCGCGCGGCTCCTCGACGAGCAGGCGGAGAGGTCCCGTACGGGCCGCAGGGACGCCCTCCCGGACCGCTGGATGACGGCCGGCTGACCGCCCGTCAGCCGTACCCGGACACGCACCTCGTGCCCGGGTACGGCTGACGGCGGCTCAGGAAGCCGCGCTGCGCAGCCCCTGGATGTCGATCTGCTCGGTCTCGTCGTGCGCCGTCAGGTCGATGACCTGACCGACTCCCCGGGACCGCTCGTCGGCGGGCTTGAACCCGGCCTCGGCCTCGGCCTTGTGCACCGCGAGGGCCTCGGGGCCGACCACGTCGGCGAGGTCCTCGTTCTGCACGGAGTCCCATGTGGCCTTCGACGCGCCCTTCTGGGTGCCGAAGAAGTCGAAACCGCCCTCCACCACCGGGCGCCGTGCCGGACCGGACGGTACGACGGCCACCGCGGTCGGCACCGTGAAGTGCCCGGCGGGCGGCCGGCCCACGGCCGGGGCGGCGGCTCCGGCCGCCGACGGAACGCCGGCGCCGTCCCGCACACCGTCCCGCACGCCGTCCGGGGCGCCCTTCTCTCCGGCCGCGGGCACGGCCTCGGCCACGGCGCCCTCGGGAGCTTCCGGCTCGGCCGTCTCCGGCGTGCCGGTCACGGGCGCGCCCGGCTCCGGGGACTCGTGCCGGACGGCCACGGGCTCCGCCGCCGCAGGCTCGTCCTCCTCGGGGCCGGCCTCGGACGCCGTGGCGCCCTCGCCCGCCTGCTCCGCCCCCACCGCACCCGCGGGCTCGCCCGCGGACCGGGACTCGTTCACCGAGCGGGACTCGCCCACGGACCCGGCCGGGGCCTCCCGGTCGAACCGGGCCAGAGCCTTCAGCGCCTGCCGGTACAGCGGCGCGCCCTCGGCGGAGAACACCACCGACGCCGCCGGCCTGCCCCCGGACGCCCCGGAAGCCGCGGAAGCCGTGGACGACTCGGAAGCCGTGGACGACTCGGAAGCGCCGGACGCCCCGGAGGCCGTCGCGGACTCGCCGCTCCGCGCGGGCGGCAGGGCGGGCAGCGACGAGGCCGCGGGGCCCGCTCCCGAGGGCGCCGCCTCGATCTCCAGCAGCCGCCGCCCCTCCAGGGCGCTGGCGCGCTCGGTCTCCGCGGTGGCGTACCGGCGCAGCAGGGCGGCGTGCTCGTTGCGCAGGCCGGCCAGTTCGGCCCGCTTGGCGCGCAGCCGCTGCTCCAGCTTGGTGCGCAGTTCGCGGGACTCCTCCAGGTCGGTCTCCAGCTCGGCGACCCGCTCCTCGTACCGCCACTCGTCGCCGGCACGCGCGCGGGTGAGTTCGGCGACCTGCCTGCCCGCCTGGGTGTCCCAGCGGCGCAGCACGACCGCGCCGGCGACCGCCGTCGCCGCGGCGACGGCGGCCAGCGCCCGCAACACCGTGGCCCCGGAGAACGCCCAGGGACCCAGCGCGCAGACGACGGACACGCCGGCGATCGCCGAGGGAGGCAACAGCCGGTGCAGAGGAGGGGAATGGCGGTGGCGTCCACGTGGCATGGCCAGAAACTTACCGCGCGTAGGCGAACCGTGGGCCCCCGCCCCGCAAAAAACCCCGCTGTACCTCGGGGACCTCACGGGGCGTCAGGGGCACGGCTGCTCAGTGGTCGACGAGCCGCCCGCTCATCCACTGGAGCGTCGGCGGGATCTCGCGCCGCCAGGTGTTGAAGTTGTGTCCGCCGCTCTGGAGGATGATCGAAGAGATCCGGGTCCGGTTCGTGGCCTGGACACGCTCGATGAACTTCATCGTGTCGTTGTAGTTGTGCTCACCGACCTTGCTGCTGGTGACGAGCAGCGAGGTGTCCGGCGCGGGCTCGTGCCGCAGGAGCCACCACAGGTCGGCGCGGTTCCGCAGCTTCTTGTCGCCGTGGAAGAGGTCACCGGTCGTGGGGTCGATCGGCGCCTTGTAGTACGGCGAGAGGCCGGCGCCGGCCGTGTACACGTTGGGGTGGTGCATGGCGAGCTTGAGCGCGCAGTAGCCGCCCGTGGAATCCCCGATGACGCCCCAGCTGCCGGGCTGCTTGCCGCCCCGGTAGTGCGAGAGGACGGCGTCCGGCAGGTCCTTCGCGAAAAACGTTTCCGCCTGCGGTCCGCCCGGCACGTCCACGCACTCGGTGTCCCGCGGCGGTGCCACGGTCGGCCGCAGCATCACCAGGATCATCGGCTGCATCTGCCCGTCCTTGGCCATCCGCTGCGCCGTGCTCGGATAGTTCAGCTTGGTCACCAGCGACTTCGCCGTGCCCGGGTAACCGGTCAGGACGACCGCCACCGGGAACGTGCGCTTGCGGTACTGCGGCTGGAAGTACTCCGGCGGCAGATACACGTAGGCCGGCGCGCCGATATGCGTCGTACGGCCGACGATGTCCACCTTCTGGACCTGCCCGCCCGTCTCCGGCCGTGTGGCGCGCACACCGGGCACATCGGAGGTGGAGACCACCTGGAGCGGGCCGCCGGTGCTGCCGTTGACCGAGTGGTCGACGACGACTCCCGTGTCCGTCTCCGTGCCGAACAGGTCGGCCCAGCTGGCGTAGAAGCCGAATGCCTGGTTGGCGGCGAGTCCGACCGACACGAAGAGTGCCACCTGAGTGAACAGCATCAGACCGACCCGTCCACTGACGGCCCGCCAGCTCTGCCGGGCCAGGCGCGGCCACAGCCACACCGTGCCGATGAACAGCGCGGCGGCGACGACTATCGCCAGCACCAGCACTTTGTTGCTCGTGAGACCCATGAGCTGTTTCCTGCCTGCGCTTTCCGCCCGTGTGTGCCCACGCATGGTCGCGAGGGTTTGCCCGGGGCTTTCCTTTGCCTTTGACCGGACTTTCCGGTGGGGAGTGAACCTCTCTCCCCAAGACACCGTCCTAGAGGGCGCAATGTCGCCGGATGCCCCGATCGGCACCGGGTTCAAGGACTCTCGCAGAACTACGGGATACGATGTCTATCAGGATAGATGGGGAAATGTCGGACGGGGTTCCGGGCCGATCGAGCCGGACGCGGCGCATGCTGCGCGGCCCTCGCCCCGATGCCGTTCCCGCACTCGTCAGCCGGGCAGCCGCGCTCGTGGGCCTCCTGGACATTGCCGCGGGCGTGTTCCCGCGTTTCCGGCACAGCCGTATGCACGCCCTGGCCGAGGTGCTGCCGGGCTCCTTCGGGCCCTTCGCGGCGGCACTCTCGCTCAGCGCGGGCGTGCTGTTGCTGCTGCTCGCGCACGGGCTCAAGCGGCGCAAGCGGCGGGCATGGCGGGCCGCGGTGGCACTGCTTCCCGCGGGCGCCGTGGCGCAGTTCGACTACCGGCACTCGGTCATCGGCGTACTCATCGCGGTCGCGCTGCTCGTGCCACTGCTGCGCCACCGCGACCAGTTCGCCGCCCTGCCCGACCCCCGCAGCAGGTGGCGCGCGCTCGCCAACTTCGTCCTGATGAGCGCCGGTTCCCTGATGCTCGGCCTCGTCATCGTAAGCGTCCACCCCCACCGGACCATCGGCGACCCCAGTCTGGCCGACCGGCTGACGCACGTCATCTACGGCCTCTTCGGCTTCGAGGGCCCCGTCGACTACCAGGGCAACACCTCCTGGACCGTCGCCTTCTCCCTCGGCGCGCTCGGCTGGATCACCGCGGCCACCACCATCTACCTGGCCTTCCGCCCGGAACACCCGGCCGCCCGCCTCACCGAGGAGGACGAGACCAAGCTGCGCGCCCTGCTGGACAAGCACGGCAGGCGCGACTCGCTCGGCCACTTCGCGCTGCGCCGCGACAAGGCGGTCGTGTTCTCGCCCAGCGGCAAGGCCGCCGTCACCTACCGGGTCGTCTCCGGTGTGATGCTCGCCAGCGGCGACCCCATCGGGGACGTCGAGGCCTGGCCCGGTGCCATCGAGCGCTTCATGGACGAGGCCAAGGCCCACTCGTGGACGCCCGCCGTCATGGGCTGCTCGGAGACG
>NZ_JBEZBT010000061.1:4773-44173 GCF_040647235.1 Streptomyces sp. NPDC042638 | reverse complement strand
TGATCTCCATCGGACCGGAGATGATCTTGCCGACCGTCTGCCGCGGGTTCAGCGAGGCGTAGGGGTCCTGGAAGATCATCTGGATCTCGGAGCGGATGGGCGCGAGCTGCTTGCGGCCGGCGTGCGTGATGTCCTGGCCGCGGTAGACGACCTTGCCGCTGGTCGGTTCCAGCAGGCGGGTGATGAGCCGGCCCGTGGTCGACTTGCCACAGCCGGACTCGCCGACCAGGCCGAGGCTCTCGCCCTCGGCGACCTGGAAGTCCAGCCCGTCGACGGCCTGCACGGCGCCGACCGTCCGCCTGATCGGGAAGCCGCCCTTGATCGGGAAGTGCTTGGTGAGCCCGGAGACGTCCAGGAGGGGGGTGGTGCTGCTCATGGTGGTGAAGTCCCGTCTGAGGTCCGTCAGTGGCTGCGGGCCGCGGCGTGGTCGGAGAACAACTCGCTCTTCTGCTCCGGCGTCAGGTGGCAGGCCGAGCCTCGTCCGTCGACGATGTCCAGCACCGGCCGCTCGCTGGAGCAGCGCCCGCCGGCCACCTGGTCGGCGAACGCGCACCGGGGGTGGAAGCGGCAGCCGGACGGCGGGTTGAGCAGGGAGGGCGGCGAGCCGGGGATCGGCGACAACGGTACGTCGACCGGTCCGTCCAGGCTGGGCATCGAACCGAGCAGCCCCAGCGTGTACGGGTGCTGCGGGGTCTGGAGCACTTCCTTCTTCGTCCCGCGCTCCACGCACCGGCCGCCGTACATCACCAGCACGTCGTCCGCGATGTCCGCGATGACGCCCAGGTCGTGGGTGATGAAGATGATCGCGGTGCCGAACTCCTGCTGGAGGTCCTTCAGCAGGTCCATGATCTGCGCCTGGACCGTCACGTCGAGGGCCGTGGTGGGCTCGTCGGCGATCAGCAGCTCGGGGTCGCAGACCAGGGCCATGGCGATCATCGCGCGCTGGCGCATACCGCCGGAGAACTGGTGCGGGTAGTCGTCCACCCGGCTGTCCGGCTGCGGGATGCCGACCCGGCGCAGCATCTCGATCGCGCGGGTCCGGGCCTCCTTCTTGGAGCAGCCGGTGTGCTTGCGGTACGTCTCGGCGATCTGCGCGCCGATGGTGTGGTACGGCGACAGCGAGGCCAGCGCGTCCTGGAAGATCATCGACATCTTGTTGCCGCGGAGCCGCTCCAGCTCCTTCTCGGTGGCGGTGATCAGCTCTTTGTCGTCGAGCAGGATCTCGCCGTCGAGGGCGGTGTTGCGCGGGTCGTGCAGGCCCAGGATCGCCATGTTGGTGACGGACTTGCCCGAGCCGGACTCACCGACGATGCCGAGGGTCTTGCCCTTCTCCAGGTCGAAGGAGAGCCCGTCGACGGCCTTGACGATGCCGTCCTCGGTGGAGAAGTGCACCTTGAGGTCGCGGACGGAGAGGAAGGGGGTGCTCATGGGTCTCTCCTTAAGCGAGGCGCACGCGCGGGTCGATCAGGGCGTAGACGGCGTCCACGATGATGTTGAAGACGACGATCGCGCCGGCGGCGACCATGACGACGCCCAGCAGCATCGGCAGGTCATTGGTGCCGACCGCCTTCACCGAGAGCATGCCGAGGCCCTGGAGGCTGAAGGTCGACTCGGTGATGATCGCACCGCCGAGCAGCACACCGAGGTCGAGACCGAAGATGGTGATGATCGGGCCCATGGCGCCGCGCCAGGCGAACCGGAAGAACACCGTGCGGCGGGACAGGCCCTTGGCACGGGCGGTGCGCACATAGTCCTGGGTGAGCGACTCGACCATCTGGGAGCGGGTCATACGCGTGTAGTTGGCGGTGAAGATCAGCGACAGCACCAGCCACGGCACCAGCAGGCCCGAGAACCACTTGCCCGGATTCTCCGTGAACGGTGTGTAGCTCGCCCGGTCCAGCAGGTGCAGCTGGTCGACCAGGAGGTAGGTGGCGAAGACACCGACGACGTAGATCTGCATCGAGGACGCGATCAGCGAGGCGGAGCTGGCGACCTTGTCCAGGGGCTTGCCCTGCTTGACGGCGGCCAGCATGCCCGTGCCGACACCGAAGATCAGGAAGACCACGGCGCTGCCGATGGACAGGGAGATCGTGGTGGGGAAGCGGTCCAGGATGGTGTTCAGCACCGGCTCGCGGCTCTGGAACGAGAAGCCCAGGCACGGCGCGTCGCAGTGACCGAAGGAACTGTAGTCCCGCCCCACGAACAGGCCCTTGAGCCATTCCCAGTACTGCACGGGGAGCGGGTCGGAGATCGCCAGGTTCTTCCGCACCAGGGCCAGGGTCTCAGGGGTGCAGACCTTGCCGCACGCGATGCGGGCGGGGTCGCGCGGAGCGGCGTAGAACAGGACGAACACCAGGGCGCTGATGATCAGCAGAATCACCGCGGCGCCGAGGATCCGGCGGACGAGGAAGCGGAACATGGCAGTTGGGATTTCCTGACGGATGCCGTAGGGGGGTCGAACGGCGGGGCGGCACCTGGGCCGCCCCGCCTAGGGGGCCGTACGTCAGGCCTTGACGAAGGTCTTGTACAGCAGGGTCGCGGAGAAGTTCGGGTCGAACTGGGCGCCGCCGACCTTGTTTCCGTAGACGTAGAAGCGACGCTGGTACGTCTCGGGGATCAGCGGGGCGACCTCCTCCATGATCCGCTTGTCGAGCGCGGCCCAGGCCTTGCCGGCCTTCATCTGGTCGGGGATGACCGCGTTCTTCTTGATGCCCTCGTTGATCCAGTCGACGTCCGTCTGCGAGACGTTGTTCTTGCCGTTGCCGATGGCGTCGCCGTCGAGCAGCGGCTGGATCATCGTGTAGGCGGTCGGCCAGTCCGGGGACCAGCCGCCCCACATCACGTCGTAGCTGTTGTCGATCTGCTGGACCTGGTCGTAGTACGACGTGGAGTCGACCGGCTTGATGACCGGGGTGAAGCCGGCCGCCTTCAGGGCGTTCTCGATGACGACCTTGGTCTTGTTGTAGGTCGGGTCCTGCGGGAAGGCGTAGACGACCTTCTGGCCGAGCTTGCCGGCCTCCTTCAGCAGCTTCTTCGCTGCCTCGGGGTCGCCCTGCGGCTTCTTCGACTTGTTGTACGGGTCGGTCTTCTCGTAGCCGATGATGTCGGGGCTGAGGACCGAGGTCGCGAAGTCACCGGCGGACGGGCCGCCGTAGATCTGCCGGATCTGCTGCAGCGGCCAGGCGTGGATGAGGGCCTGGCGGACCTTGAGGTCCGTGACGCGCTTGGTGTTGATCCAGTAGAAGTACGTGCCGGTCAGCAGGCCGTTGAAGGAGCGCTTCTTCAGGTCCGGGTCGGTGAGGACCTTCTGGATGCGCTCGGCGGGCACGCCCTTGTAGATGGAGACGCCGTAGGCGTCGTTGCCCTGGGAGGAGATGAGGCGGTCGACGCCGTCCAGCGTCTCGACACCGAAGGTGAACTCGAAGCCGTCCGGGTAGGCGTTGCGGATCGAGTCGGTCTTCGGGTCCCAGTTCTTGTTGCGGATCAGCACCATCGACTTGTCGGTGGTGTGGGCCTTGATCTTGTAGGGACCGCAGGCGACCGGCTTCTTGTCGTACTTCTCCTTGGTGTCCATCTTCACCGGCACGGCGGCGTAGGAGTGCATCGCCAGGGTGAAGTTGAAGTCCGGCTTGGACTCGGCCAGCTTGAAGGTGATCGTCCGCTTGGCCTTGTCGGTGACGATCGAGTCGAGGTGCTTGCCCTTGTACGGGCCCTCGTACGCGTCACGCCACTTGCCGCCCTTGCCGGTCAGCGCGCGCTGGGCGTAGTCGGCGCCCTCGGTGACGAACGGCGCCCAGGCGCGCTCGAAGCCGTGGCGGACGTCGTCGACGGTCAGCTCGCTGCCGTCCTCCCACTTCAGACCCTCCTTCAGCGTGAAGGTCCAGGTCTTGTTGTCGGCGGAGGCCTTGCCGGTGTCGGTGGCCAGGTCGCCGACCAGCTTCTGCTTGCCGGACGCGTCGATCTTGTAGCCGGTCAGGCAGCGGTGCAGCAGCAGCGCGACGGTGGAGTTGTACGCGAAGTAGATGCGCTGCGGGTCCAGGTGGGAGAAGTCGTCCGGGGCCAGGCCGTAGATCGTGCCGCCCGTCTTCGCGCCGGGGATCTCCGGGGCCGGACCGGTGGAGTCGGACGCGGTGCCGATGGTGACCTTGGCGCCGGTGTACTCGGTGGCGCCGGTGCTCCGGGAGCCGCCACCGCCCGAGTCACCGCTGCTGCACGCGGACAGCACCGTCGAGCCCGCGGCCGCGACAGAGGTTGCGATCAAGAAGTTTCTGCGGGAAAAGGACATGGCTGGCCTGTTCTGGTGAAGGAACGAAGTGGTGCAGTGACCCCGGCAGGGCCCCGTCGCCGCGGCCGGGGGTGGTGCTCAGCGTTTGGTCTTGGGGTCCAGGGCGTCGCGGACCGAGTCGCCGAGGAGGTTGAAGGCGACCACGAAGATCACCATCGACAGGCCCGGGAAGAGCATGAAGGTGATGTCGTCCTGGTAGTACTTGGCACCGAACTGGATCATCACGCCCCAGTCGGGAGTGGGGTCGCTGAGGCCGACGCCGACGAAGGCGAGGCCCGCTTCGGCCGTCACGTAGGCCGGAAGGAGCAGCGTCGCCTGGATGAGGATCGGCGTCCACAGGTTGGGCAGCAGTTCCTTGAAGATGATCCGCGCCGGGGACGCCCCGGTGATCTTGGCCGCCTCGACGAACTCCCGCTCGCGCAGGGCGAGGACCTCGCCGCGCAGCAGTCGGGCGATGGAGGCCCAGCCGAAGGCCGTCATCACGACGATGAGGCTGGTGACGGTCAGCCAGACCGGGGTGTTCTCCTCCGGCGACACGAAGATACCCACGACCACCGGCCAGAAGGCGATGAAGAAGAGGGTCTGCGGGAAGGCCAGCAGGATGTCGATCACGCGGCCGACGAGGTAGTCCGTCTTGCCGCCCAGGTAGCCGGCGGTGATGCCGACGATGACGCCGAGCAGGGTCGTCAGGAGGGCCGCGGCCGTCGCGATCAGCAGCGAGTTGCGGATGCCGTAGAGCAGGAACGTGAAGACGTCCCGGCCGAGCTGCGGCTCGATGCCGAACCAGAAGTCGGAGCTGATGCCGCCGTTCGCCTTGATGGGGAAGTTGAACTCGTTCAGCAGACCCGGGGTGTTCATGCCGTAGGTGGTGTACGGGTCCTTGCCGTACACCTTGGCTATGAGCGGCGCCAGGACGCCGACGACGAAGAAGAAGATCACCACGAAGGCGGATATGACGCCCGTCCTGTCCCGCTTGAAGCGGGTCCAGGCCAGCCGTCCCGGAGAGCGGCTTTCGGCGCCCTTCGGGCTGCCGAGCTTCGCCGTTGCGGCGTTGTCTTCGTCGGTCACCTCAAGTGGGGCGGCCGGGGAAGGGGTTGCGGGGGTCATGATGCTCCGTGCCTTGTGGGTCAAGGCTCCGCAGGGCGCTCCCCTACGGGCTACGCCGGACTTTTTCAACGCAATTCATTCAAGGTCAATAAATTCTCGACCGCCTTGGTTTTCTCTTTACCTTTTTTACTCTCACTTGACCAATCCGTAGCTACGCGGGTAGCGCGCTGTAATCAATCCGTGCTTCACATCGGACCAACTGCGCGAATCGGGCAAGAAGTTCGATATGCGGACGGTGGAGTGTCGAAATGCGTACATCGGAACGTCGTAATCCAACGTTTCGGCATCGTTACACGAAGATCTATTGCGCCGGACGGTCAAGATCATCGGTGCGCCCGGCGTCCGGTGCCTGCATTCGGATGACGTGTCCCTCTAAAGGCCCTCCAATCGGGCGGTGCGCGTGAGTTGTGCGCGGTATGTGTCGATATCGACCCTTAAGCGATCACGGCTCACGGAGGAGGGACGCCATGCGTGGCATCACGCACGCCCGATGGGCCGCCGGGGCGGTGGCGACGGCGCTCGCGGCCACGGGCTGCGGGGTGGGCGGCGCGAGCGGCGGCGGCAACGGCGGTGCCGTGCTCAGCTCCTCCTGGGGCGATCCGCAGAACCCGCTGGAGCCGGCCAATACCAACGAGGTGCAGGGCGGCAAGGTCCTCGACATGATCTTCCGGGGTCTGAAGAAGTACGACCCGAGGACCGGCAGGGCCCAGGACTGGCTGGCCCGGTCCATCCGGACCGGGGACTCGCGGAACTTCACCGTCACGATCAAGGACGGCTGGACCTTCTCCAACGGCGAGAGGGTGACCGCCCGCTCCTTCGTGGACGCCTGGAACTACGGGGCGAGCCTGCGGAACAACCAGAAGAACGCCTACTTCTTCGGCTACATCGACGGTTACGACAAGGTCCACCCCGACAGCGGCGGCCAGCGCGCCGACACCCTGTCCGGACTGAGGGTGGTCGACGACCACACCTTCACCGTGAAGCTGAACCAGAAGTTCTCCGGCTTCCCCGACACCCTCGGCTACGCGGCCTTCGCCCCGCTGCCCCGCGCCTTCTTCACCGACCACGCCGCGTGGGTGAAGAAGCCGGTCGGCAACGGCCCCTACACCATCGAGTCCTACACGAGGGGCTCGCAGATGTACCTGAGGAAGTGGGACGGCTATCCCGGGACCGACAAGGCCCGCAACGACGGCGTGACCCTCATGGTCTACACCGACAGCAACACCGCCTACACCGACCTCCTGGCGGGCAACCTCGACCTCGCCGACGACATCCCCGCCGCGCAGCTGAAGAACGTCAAGGGCGACCTGGGCGACCGCTACATCAACACCCCCGCGGGCATCATCCAGACCCTCGCCTTCCCCTACTACGACAAGAGGTGGAACACGCCGGGCTCGAAGAAGGTCCGCACCGGCCTGTCCATGGCGATCGACCGCAGGCAGATCACCGACACGATCTTCCGCAGGACCCGGACCCCGGCCACCGACTGGACCTCCCCGGTCCTCGGCACCGGCGGCGGCTTCAAGGCCGGCCTGTGCGGCAGGGCGTGCACGTACGACCCGGCCCGTGCGAAGGCCCTGATCGAGGAGGGCGGCGGCATTCCCGACGGCCAGGTCAAGATCACGTACAACGCGGACTCGGGCTCGCACAAGCAGTGGGTGGACGCCGTGTGCAACTCCATCAACAACGTCCTCGGCAACGCCAAGGCGTGTGTCGGCAATCCGGTCGGCACCTTCGCCGACTTCCGCAACCAGCTCGGGGCGCACAAGATGACCGGCCCGTTCCGGGCGGGCTGGCAGATGGACTACCCGCTCATCCAGAACTTCCTCCAGCCGCTCTACTACACCGGCGCCTCCTCCAACGACGGCAAGTGGTCCGACAAGGCCTTCGACCGCCTCGTGGACCGGGCCAACGCCGAGACGGACACCGCCAGGGCGGTCGCCGGTTTCCAGAAGGCCGAGGAGGTCGTCCGCGACAACATGGCCGCCATCCCGCTGTGGTACCAGAACGGCAACGCCGGCTACTCCGACCGGCTGTCCCATGTGGCGCTCAACCCCTTCAGCGTCCCGGTCTACAACGAGATCAAGGTCGGCTGAGCCGCCGTGGGGCGCTATGTGGTCCGGCGGCTGCTGCAGATGATCCCGGTGTTCGTCGGAGCCACGCTGCTGATCTTCCTGATGGTGAACGTGATGGGCGATCCCGTCGCCGGCCTGTGCGGGGAGCGGGCCTGCGACCCGGCGACGGCCGCCCAGCTGAAGCGGGAGTTCGGCCTCGACAAGCCGCTGTGGCAGCAATACCTCACCTACATGGGCAAGGTCTTCACCGGCGACTTCGGTACGGCCTTCAACGGCCAGCCGGTCACCGAACTGATGGCGACCGCCTTCCCGGTCACCGTCCGGCTGACCGTCGTGGCCGTCCTCTTCGAGATCGTCATCGGCATCACGCTGGGCGTGGTGACCGGACTCCGGCGCGGCCGGCCCGTCGACACCGGGGTGCTCCTGGCCACCCTGGTCGTGATCTCCGTCCCCACCTTCGTCACCGGTCTGCTGCTGCAACTGCTGCTCGGCATCAAGTGGGGATGGATCAGACCCTCGGTCCGCTACGGCACCTTCGACGAGCTGATCGTGCCCGGCCTGGTCCTGGCCTCCGTCTCGCTCGCCTACGTCACCCGGCTGACGCGCACCTCCATCGCGGAGAACAAGCGGTCCGACTACGTCCGCACGGCGATCGCCAAGGGCCTGTCCCGGCGCCGGGTCATCACCCGGCACCTGCTGCGCAATTCCCTCATCCCCGTGGTCACGTTCATCGGCACCGACATCGGCGCGCTGATGGGCGGAGCGATCGTCACCGAGCGGATCTTCAACATCCACGGCGTCGGCTACCAGCTCTACCAGGGCATCCTGCGCCAGAACACCCAGACGGTGGTGGGCTTCGTGACCGTGCTCGTGCTGGTCTTCCTGGTCGCCAACCTGCTCGTGGACCTGCTCTACGCCGTACTCGACCCGAGGATCCGCTATGCCTGAGCAGCCGTACGAGCCCGAGGGCGCGATCGCCGGCACCGGCATGGGCGGCGCGATGGACCTCGGCGTCAGCGAGGCCGTCACACTGGAGAAGACGCCGGGCGGCCCCCAGGGCACCGGACCGGCCGGCAGACCGCGCTCCCTGTGGTCCGACGCCTGGCGGGACCTGCGCCGCAACCCGGTCTTCCTGCTCTCCGCCCTGGTCATCGTCTTCCTCGTCGTCATCTCCCTGTGGCCCTCGGTGATCGCCTCCGGCAGCCCCCTGACCTGCGATCTGGTCAGGTCCCAGGACGGCCCGGCACCGGGCGCCCCCTTCGGCTACGACGGCCAGGGCTGCAACGTCTACACCCGCACCGTCTACGGCGCCCGTACGTCCGTCACGGTCGGCCTGTGCGCCACGCTCGGGGTGGCCGTGTTCGGGTCGGTGCTCGGCGGACTGGCGGGCTACTTCGGCGGCGTCTGGGACTCGGTGCTCTCCCGTGTCACCGACGTCTTCTTCGCCATCCCGGTCGTCCTCGGCGGTCTCGTCCTCCTCTCCGTCGTGACCTCCAATACGGTCTGGCCGGTCGTCGGGTTCATGGTGCTGCTCGGCTGGCCGCAGATCTCCCGGATCGCCCGCGGCGCGGTCATCACCGCCAAGCAGAACGACTACGTCCAGGCCGCCCGCGCCCTGGGCGCCTCCGACGCCCGCATCCTGCTCCGGCACATCGCCCCGAACGCCGTGGCGCCCGTGATCGTCGTCGCGACCATCGCCCTCGGCACGTACATCGCCCTGGAGGCGACCCTGTCCTACCTCGGCGTCGGTCTCAAACCGCCCAGCGTCTCCTGGGGCATCGACATCTCCGCCGCCTCTCCTTACATCCGCAACGCCCCGCACGCCCTGCTGTGGCCCGCGGGCGCCCTCGCCGTCACGGTCCTGGCCTTCATCATGCTCGGCGACGCGGTCCGCGACGCCCTCGACCCGAAACTGAGGTGATGGCGCGGTGCTGCTCGAAGTGCGGGACCTGCACGTGGAGTTCCGGACCCGGGACGGGGCCGCCCATGCCGTCAACGGGGTGAGTTACGAGGTCGACGCGGGGCAGACGCTGGCCGTCCTCGGCGAGTCCGGTTCCGGCAAGTCGGTCACCGCGCAGGCCGTGATGGGGATCCTGGACATGCCGCCGGGCCGGATCACCGGCGGACGGATCCTGTTCCGGGGGCAGGATCTGCTGACGATGAAGGAGCGGGAACGGCGCGGGATCCGGGGCGCCGGAATGGCGATGATCTTCCAGGACGCGCTGTCCGCCCTCAATCCGGTGCTCTCCGTGGGGGACCAGCTGGCGGAGATGTTCGTCGTCCACCGGGGGATGTCCAGGAAGGCCGCGCGGGCCAGGGCCGTCGAGCTGATGGAGCGGGTCCGCATCCCGGCGGCGGCGCAGCGGGTGCGGGACTACCCCCACCAGTTCTCCGGCGGCATGCGCCAGCGGATCATGATCTCCATGGCGCTGGCCCTGGAACCGGCGCTGATCATCGCCGACGAGCCGACCACCGCCCTGGACGTCACCGTCCAGGCCCAGGTCATGGACCTGCTCGCGGAGCTGCAGCGCGAGTACCGCATGGGGCTGATCCTGATCACCCACGACCTGGGGGTCGTCGCGGACGTCGCCGACCGGATCGCGGTGATGTACGCCGGGAAGATCGTCGAGTCCGCGCCCGTGCGCGACCTCTACAAGGCCCCGGCCCACCCCTACACCCGCGGACTGCTCGACTCCGTCCCCCGTCTGGACCGCAAGGGACAGGAGCTGTACGCCATCAAGGGCCTCCCGCCGAACCTCATGCGCGTCCCGCCGGGCTGCTCCTTCCACCCCCGCTGCCCGATGGCCCGGGACGTGTGCCGCACCGAGGAGCCCCCGCTGTACCCGGTGTCCGACGGCCGGGGAAGCGCCTGCCACTTCTGGAGGGAGTGCCTCGATGGCTGAACCGATCCTCGAAGTGACCGGCCTCGTCAAGCACTACCCGCTGACCCGGGGTGTCCTGTTCAAGAAGCAGATCGGCTCGGTGAAGGCGGTCGACGGCGTCGATTTCACGCTCGGCCGGGGCGAGACCCTCGGCGTCGTGGGCGAGTCGGGCTGCGGCAAGTCGACGGTCGCGAAGCTGCTGTGCAGTCTGGAGCGCCCCACGGCCGGCGCCATCCGGTTCAAGGGCGAGGACATCACCAGGCTGTCCGGCAAGGCGCTGAAGGCCGTACGGCGCAACATCCAGATGGTCTTCCAGGACCCGTACACCTCGCTCAACCCCCGCATGACCGTCGGCGACATCGTCGGGGAGCCGTACGAGATCCACCCCGAGGTGGCGCCCCGGGGCGACCGGCGCCGCAGGGTCCAGGAGCTGCTGGACGTGGTCGGCCTGGACCCGGAGTACGTCAACCGCTATCCCCACCAGTTCTCCGGCGGCCAGCGCCAGCGCATCGGCATCGCCCGGGGGCTCGCGCTGCGCCCCGAGATCATCGTCGCCGACGAACCGGTGTCCGCGCTGGACGTGTCGGTCCAGGCCCAGGTGATCAACCTGATGGCCCGGCTCCAGTCGGAGTTCGGCCTGTCCTACGTCTTCATCGCGCACGACCTGTCGATCGTCCGGCACATCTCGGACCGGGTGGGGGTCATGTACCTGGGCCGGATCGTGGAGATCGGGCGGGACGCCGAGATCTACGACCACCCGACCCACCCCTACACCCAGGCCCTGCTCTCCGCGGTGCCCGTGCCCGACCCGGAGGCCCGTGAACGCCGTGAGCGGATCATCCTCACCGGGGACGTGC
Organism: Streptomyces sp. NPDC042638; assembly: GCF_040647235.1. Classification (NCBI taxonomy): domain Bacteria; kingdom Bacillati; phylum Actinomycetota; class Actinomycetes; order Kitasatosporales; family Streptomycetaceae; genus Streptomyces; species Streptomyces sp. NPDC042638. The sequence continues at coordinate 32,967 of NZ_JBEZBT010000061.1, read as the reverse complement.
CCTCGCCGGCGGACATCCCCTCGGGCTGCCGCTTCCGCACCCGCTGCTGGAAGGCGCAGCGGCGCTGCGCGCAGGAGGTGCCCGCCCTGGCGGTGCCCGAAGCCTTCCGCGGCACGGGCGGCCCCGCGGCCCACGCGTCGGCGTGCCACTTCGCGGAGGAGGCCGCGCCGGTCACACCCGCCGCGCCCGAGGAGCCCCGGCCGGACGGCGACGGGCCGGGGTGACATGGCGCACCCCGGCCCGTCTACGGCACCCGCACGGCCGTACGGAGTTCAGGCTCCCGTGTCCGTATATCGGTACCGCTTCCGTGAAGTTGCCTGCGCGTTAACGCGGTTCACGGCCGCGCGGCCGGGGGCAGGGAGCGCCGGAGGAAGTCCAGCTGGAGGCGGAGCAGGTTCTCCGCGACCGTCTCCTGCGGGGTCATGTGGGTCACCCCGGACAGGGGCAGCACCTCGTGCGGGCGGCCGGCGGCCAGCAGGGCGGAGGACAGGCGCAGGGAGTGGGCGACGACCACGTTGTCGTCGGCCAGCCCGTGGACGACCAGCATCGGGCGGTGCGGCTCGGCCGCCTCGACCAGGCCCGCGTCGTCGATCACCGAGTTGCGGCGGTAGATCTCCGGCTGCTCGTCCGGGTGCCCGAGGTAGCGCTCCTGGTAGTGGGTGTCGTACAGCCGCAGGTCGGTGACGGGCGCGCCGACCACCGCCGCGTGGAAGACGTCCGGCCGGCGCAGCACCGCCAGCGCCGCCAGATAGCCACCGAAGGACCAGCCCCGGATCGCCACCCGGCCGAGGTCCAGCGGGTACCGCTCGGCGAGCGCGTGCAGCGCGTCCACCTGGTCCTGGACCACCACGGCCGCCAGGTCGTCCCGGATCTCCTTCTCCCAGCCGGGCGAGCGGCCCGGAGTGCCCCGGCCGTCGGCGACGATCACCGCGAAGCCCTGGTCGGCGAACCACTGGGAGGTGAGGTGGGCGTTGTGCGCGGCCACCACCCGCTGCCCGTGCGGGCCGCCGTAGGGGTCCAGCAGGACCGGCAGGGGAGTGTCGCCGTGGTAGTCCCGTGGCATAAGCAGGGCGCATGGAATTCGGCGTGCGCCCCCCTCGGTGAGCGTCACCCGCGGGGACATACCGGGATCTTCGGCGTACGACCGGACAGTGGCCGTCTGTTTCCCGTCACACAGCACCTGGACACGGGCGCCCGGTCTGTCCAGGGCCGCGGACACGAGAACGGTCACGTTCCCGGCGCGCACCGCCGAGTGCACACCGGGCTCCTGGGAGAGCCGCTCCACGCCCAGCTCGTTCACCCGGTACACATGGACCTCGCCGATTTCCGGCGCCTGCGCCTCCGCGCCGGCCGAGGCGGAAACGAGTACGTCGTCCGCACCCACGTCCAGGACCGCACGGATGTGCAACTGCCCCCTGGTCAGCGGGCGTTCGCCGACGGCCAGCACCCGTGCGCCGCCCTCGTCCGCGATCCGGACGAGCTGCCCCGACGGGCTCCAGCAGGGCACACCGGCGAACAGTTCAAGCCAATTCGGATCTTCATCGGCGTGCACCATCCGGGTGGCCCCCGTGTCCGGATCCACCGCCAGGAACAGCTGGCTGCGCTGGTCCCGCGCCTGGACGAGGAGCAGCGGCGCACCCGCCTCTGACCAGTGCACACGCGCCAGGTACGGATACCGGGACCGGTCCCATGCGACCTCCGTGCGCTCCCCGTCGAGACCGATGACGAACAGGCGCACCTCCGCGTTCGGTGTGCCCGCCGCGGGGTACCTGATCCTGTTCGGCTCACGGTCGGGGTGGGCCGGATCCGAGATCCACCACTGCCGCACCGGCGTGTCGTCCACGCGCGCCACGAGCAGCCGGTCCGACCGCGGCGCCCACCAGAACCCCCGCGAGCGGTCCATCTCCTCGGCCGCGATGAACTCCGCCAGACCGTAGCCGACCTCCGCCGACTCCGGTTCGGCCAGCGCCCGGTCACCGTCCCCCTCGGCGCCCACGACCCGCAGCGCGCCCCGCGACACGTACGCGACGTGCCGGCCGTCGGGGGACGGGCGCGGGTCGATCACCGGTCCCGGAACGCGGAGTTCACGCGCCGTCCCGGCCCGCAGCTCCGCCGTGAAAAGCCGTCCTGACAAGGCGAAAGACGCCAACTCCAGGGAGCTGTCGGTGGCGTAGCCGACGATGCCGGCGCCGCCCTCGCGGCTTCGCTCCCGGCGTGCCCGCTCCGCGGCGGAGAGTTCTTCGGACGTGCCCTGGAGGAGCACGCGCGGATCGGCGGCCAGGCGCTCGGTGCCGTCCGGAAGGTCCAGTACCCACAGGGAGTTGGCCCGGTCGGTGCCGGAGCCGGAACGCAGGAAAGCGACACGCGAACCGTCGGGGGCCACGGTGAACGCCCGCGGCGCGCCGAGCGTGAACCGCTGGGTCCGGGCGTACCGACGGGGGAAGGAGTCAGCCTCGGTCGTCATACCCCGACCATATTGGCCATGCGCCCCCTTGTGCGGCCGTGCGCCGAGCGATGCGCGCGTACGGATAGTTATGATCACTACCGCTGCGTGGGTAGGAACCCGCTGGCGTCTGCATGGATTTGCTCAACTGATCTAGAACCCGCGTCCCTGGGATCTTTGGAGGTGAGCCGCCGTGGCACTCTCGATTTCGGCGGTGGTGCTGCTGGCGATCATCGTCTTCTTGCTGATCAAGAAGTCGGGCCTGAAGGGTGGCCATGCCGTCGTCTGCGTCCTGCTCGGCTTCTATCTCGCCTCCTCGACCGTCGCTCCCACGATCAGCGAACTGACGACCAACGTCGCCAGCATGATCGGCAGCATCAAGTTCTGACGGGCGCCGCCGCCGGGGTGGCGAAGGAGCCGCCGGTTCAGCCCCCGACCGCGTACGGCACGAAGTCGGCCCACGCGGCGGGGGACAGGGCCAGCCGGGGACCCTCGACGTTCTTCGAGTCACGGACGTGGACGGTGCCGGGCTCGGTGGCGACCTCGACGCAGGAGTCGCCTTCGGGGCCGCTGCTGTAGCTGCTCTTGAACCACGCCAGGTCAGAGGTGTCCGTGGCGGAGGCCTTGCGGATCATGTTTCTCCCAGCATTCGCTCGATGAGGGCCAGTGTCTCCCCGGGCGGAAGGGCCTGCGCCCGGATCGTGCCATACCGCAGGTCGAGAATGCGTAGCTGCCTCGGATCGGAGGCAGGGCGGCCGTTGAACGCGCCGTCGGAACGCCCTACCGCTGTTCCGTCCTCGAACTTCAGCAGCTCGATCCTGCCGCTCATGCCTGGGTGGGCGACGCTGTCCATGGGCATGACCTGGAGTGAGACGTTGTTCAACCGCCCCACTTCCAGCAGGCGTTCGAATTGCTGCTTCCGCACCATTGTGCCCCCAACGCGTCGGCGGAGAGTTGCCTCCTCCAGGACGAAACTGAGGGAAGGGGCCGGTGAGCGATCGAACACTGAAAGCCGTGCCATGCGAGCGGCCACCAGGCGCTCCACCTCCTCGGCGGGGTAGGGAGGTTGGCGCACCTCGAAGAGAGCGCGTGCGTAGTCAGGCGTCTGCAGCAGGCCGGCGATGCTGCTGCACTCGTACACCCCGATCTCGACGGCCCGTGCCTCCATCTGCGCCAGATCCCGCACCTTCTTCGGGTACCGGACCTTCTTCACGTCGTCCTTCATCGCCGCGACGAGACCCCCCGCGCTCAGCACCTCGTCCGCCGTGTCCAGATACTCGGGCCGGGGGATCCGCTTGCCGCTCTCGATCTTGTAGACGAGGTCCTCGCCGTACCCGACCGCCACCGCGAACTCGCCGGCCCGCATCCCGGCCGCTTCCCGGCGGAGCCTCAACTGCCGTCCCACCGTGGCCACCACGGCGAGTGCCCAGTCGTCGTCCGGGTCCACCTCCCAGCCCGGCTCGTCGGTCTGCCCCGTCCCGGCCCCGACCCGCACCGCCTCACCGTTCACCGACATGCGTGCCCCTCCCCTGCGCTGCTCCGTACCGTCACGTTCTGCGTGCGGGAGCCGTGCCGACAGTCCGGACAGCACCGGACAAGTGCTGGACGGTCACCGTACGCAACACCACGATCACTGTTCACGGTACGTCCGGTCGGCCACGCTGAGTGACGTGAATCAGGAATTCGCCGAGACCAGGACCCAACCCGACGGCAGGGTGCGCAACTTCAGCATGCTGCTGTCGTCCACCCCGCGCGGTGCCCGCCTCGCCCGTCTGCTCGCGGTGAACGCGCTGCGGAACTGGGGACTTCCCGACGAGAGGGCGAGCCACGTCGTCGCCGAACTGGCGGCCAACGCGGCCACCCACGGCCGCGTTCCCGGACGCAGCTTCCGCCTGACGCTCTACGTGGTCGGCGGCACCCTCCGCATCGAGGTCACCGACACGCGCGGTGACCGGCGCCCCGTGCTGCGGGAGCCCGGAGCCGGCGCCGAGTCGGGCCGGGGTCTGCTTCTCGTGGACGCGCTCGCCGACCGCTGGGGCACCAGCGAAGGGCGCTTCCCGCGCAAGACCGTCTGGGCGGAGATCGGCCTCACCGCACCGGAACCCGGCCCCACATGCTCCGGTGCCGTCGGCGACTGAAAGACAAAGAACGCCGGGGAAAGCACCCTGCCAAGCCCCACCCCTCCCGCCCGTGGCCCGCGCTCACCCGGGAGGGTGAACATCCCTGGACCGGCTGGACCGCGCGACCCGCGAGGCCCGACGCTCGGCGCAACGCACCACCACAACCGCAGACATGAGACGGCCCCCGCCGGGACGGCAATCCCGGTGCGAGGGCCTGACCACCGAGGAAGGTAAGGACTTCCCGATGGGTATCCGGAACCCTAGCGTGCCCCCGCACGCCCAGGCCCGCGTTGCGGGCAACAAGCACCCGAACCGGCGGCCCGGCACGGCCCACCGCACCGGCGGGCTCCAGCACGACAACACCCGTCACGCCACCCGCTTCACCGTGATCGGCAACCATCTGGCCCAGCACAGGGAGCTGTCGCTCCTCGCCATCGGGCTCGGCACGCACCTCCAGTCGCTGCCGCAGGGTGCCGCCGCCGACATCAAGACCCTCGCCGTCCGGTTCCCCGAGGGAGCCACCCGGATCGCCGCCGCCCTGCGCGAGCTGGAGGCCCACGGCCACCTGCGCCGCGAACGCCACCGCACGGCCACCGGCCGCATCGTCACCCGCACGATCTCCTGCAACCAGCCGGCCGCGGCCCGCCCTCGTCCCGAGGGCCGAGACCGCCCGGAGCCCCGGGCCACGGCGGCACCGCAGCGAGGGGAGGCGTGCGAGGACAGCAGGACGCGCCACACGCGAGCGGCGCGCGGCGAACGAGCCCCACGCAAACCGCTTCCCGCCGTGCCTGGCCCCGCGTACGCCGCCCCAGCGCTCCTGGAGGCCGCCACCGGCCTGCTCGCAGACCTCCACCGCCACGACCCCCGGTTGCTCCTCTCCGCCCGCGACACGGCCCATCTGGCCCCCGGCGTCGCCGCCTGGCTGGAGCGGGACGTCGCCCCTGCCGCCGTACGCCGTGCCCTGACCGCCGACCTGCCCCCCGAGGGCGTACGCCGTCCGGCGGCCCTCCTGGCGCACTGCCTGGCCGCCCAGCTCCCGCCCCCGCCACCGTTCCGGGCGCCGGGCGCCCCGCGACCGCCCCGGTACCCGATGCGGAACTGCGACGGCTGCGACCGCGGCTTCCGCTCGCCCGATGCCGGAACCCGGTGCCGCGACTGCCGAACCGAACCACTGGAGGGCGCCCAGCATGAACGTGACGAGACCTGAAGCAGCGCCGCCCGGTCGACGGGGCTTGACCGGTGGTGGTTCGGTGAACGGCCCGGCCGCCTCATAGGCTGACCCCATGACGGAACTGCCCGCGCGACGTCTGCTCCTGGTGCACGCACACCCGGACGACGAGTCGATCAACAACGGCGCGACCATGGCCAAGTACGCGGCCGAGGGTGCCCATGTGACCCTGGTCACCTGCACCCTGGGCGAGCGGGGCGAGGTCATTCCACCGGAGCTGCGGCATCTGACGGGCCCCGCGCTGGGCGCGCACCGGCGCGGCGAGCTGGGGGCGGCCCTGGCCGCGCTCGGCGTCACCGACGGCCGGCTGCTCGGCGGTGCCGGGCGGTACGGCGACTCCGGGATGACGGGCCTCGCCGACAACGACGACCCCGGCTGCTTCTGGCAGGCCGACGTGGACGAGGCGGCCGGCCGGCTCGCCGAGGTGATCCTGGAGGTCCGCCCGCAGGTCCTCGTGACGTACGACGACAACGGCGGTTACGGCCACCCGGACCACGTCCAGGCCCACCGCGTCGCCATGCGCGCGGCCGACCTCGCGGCCGAACGGGGCCACCGGATCGCCAAGGTGTACTGGAACCGCGTCCCGCGCTCCGTCGCCGAAGCCGCCTTCGCCCGCCTCCGGGACGAGCTGCCCGCGCTGCCGTTCGCGAAGAGCGCGGTGGTGGACGACGTACCGGGCGTGGTCGACGACGAGCGCATCACGACCACGATCGACGGCACCGGGCACGCCGCCGCCAAGGCCGCCGCGATGCGCGCACACGCCACCCAGATCGACGTGGCCGAACCGTACTTCGCGCTCTCCAACGAACTCGCCCAGCCGCTGTTCACCACCGAGTACTACGAGTTGGTGCGCGGGACGGGACAGCGCGGGGAGACCGACCTGTTCGCCGGCGTCGAGGAGGCGTCATGAGCAACGGCGGAGCAGGCTCTTCGCTCGCCCGGCCACTGCGCCCGCCCACCCCCGGACGGGCCGCCGCCCACCTCGGCCTCTTCCTGCTCGGCGCGGTCACGGGCCTCGCCGGGGCCCTGGTACAGGCCGCATGGTTCCCCGGCGGACTGCTGCTCGCCCTGGCGGGCGCCGCCGGGCTCTTCCTCGGCGGGGCGTACGCCACCGGGAGCCGGAGCGGGGCCGTCGCTCCGGCGGCGGGCTGGATCGTCGCCGTCGTCCTGCTCACCACCTCGCGCCCGGAAGGCGACTTCCTGTTCGGCGCGGGCGGCGGCTCGTACCTCTTCCTGCTCGGCGGCATGGCCCTCGCTGTGATCTGTGCCACCGTCGGCGCCGGACGGCGATCCGCCGCCGGCTCCGCCCGACTTGACAAGTGACGTACCACTTCGCCGTACGGCGCGCGTGCGAGTCCCGTGTGGGTTTCCTCAGCGGTCATGGGATAAGCGCCAGAAGCGGCCAGTATGGTGGTGCGCGCCGCCGAGCCTCCCCCAAGTTCTCGACTGCGCTCGAACAGGGGGTACCCCCAGCTGAGGTCGAAACGGGCGGCGGAGCCAACCGGGAGAACCTGCCTTGAGTCGTGAAACTGACACTCCGTCCTCCGGGCCCAACGGGCGCGGGGGAGCCGCATACCCCTCCGGCACGCCGCCGTACGGGACCCCCATGGCTCCCGACGACGGTATGGACGCCGGCCGATCGGGCGCGCGGCCGGAGGAGAAGAAGACCGAGACCACACTGACGACCCGGATCCGGATCAACATCCCCGGATCGCGGCCCATCCCGCCGGTCGTCATGCGCACGCCCGTCGCGGACCGCGAGAGCACCGGGGCCGAGACGTCCGCCGCCGATCCGGGGCCCGCGGCCGACCGGACGCCCGCCGGCTCCGGCGGCACCGCCGAGGACCCGGGCGAGCCCGCGGCCCAGGCGGAGGAGAAGACCAGCGACTGGTTCGCGCCCCGCAAGTCCGGTCCCGCGAAGGGCGGGCCGGGTGCGGGCGGCACGAACGGCGCCGGGACACCCGGCGGTTCCGCCCCCGCGGCCCCTCCCGCCGGCGCCGCGAACCCCCGTACGGGTGGCCCCGGTGCGTCCGGCGCGGCCGGTACCACCGGCGCGCGTCCCGGCGGTGGCCGACCGGGCGGCGTGCTCGGCTCCATGAGCGTGCCGGGCGGCTCCCGCTCCGGCGCCACGAACGGCAAGGGCCTGCCCGGTGCCACCGGCGGCCCCGTCGCCCCGGGACACGGCGGCGGCACCGGCTCCTTCGACGTGACCGAGGTGCTGACCGCGGGCCCGCTGGGCGGCGGCTCCCGCCCCGGTTCCGCCGGCTCCGAGGAACCCCGCCGGGACGACCTGCCCTACTTCTCCGAGAACCACCCGGAGGGCGGCGCCGGCTCCGGTGCGGCGGGCGCGAACGGACACGACGGCTACGGCGGTGCCGCGGGCGGTGCCCACGGGCACGGCGGCCCCGGCGGTGCCAGCGGCTTCGACGGACCCGGCGGGCGCGGCGGCCGGGGCGGCCCGCAGGGGCCGGCCGGGCCCACCGGCGGTCCGGTCACCGGCGACGGCACCCTGGTCCCGCGGGCCGCCGGCGGCCTCGGCATGTCGCCGGGCGAGCCCTTCGACGGCCCCGCCGTCCCCGGCTTCGGCGGCCAGGGCACCCCGCCCGCGCGCAGCGCGCTCGCCGATCCCGCCCACCGGGACGGCCCCGCCGGCTTCGGCGGGCCCGCCGGGCCGGGAGCCGGCCCGGCCGGCGGTCCCACGGGCGTCGGCCCCGGCGGCGGCCTGAGCGACGACACCGCGATCCTCACCCCGCAGAAGCCGGCCCCCGAGGGCACCCCCGGCTACCGCTCGCCGGCCGCCGGCAACGTCTCCGGACACACCGTCACCAGCGGCATCCCCGTCGTCCCCGGCGCGGCCAAGTCCCCGTTCGGCGCCGACGGCCCGGCGCGGCCCGCGTCGCCCAAGCCGGAGCCGGCCCCCGCGCCCAGGGCGGCGGCCAAGCCCAAGAAGAAGGGCCGCAGCAAGCTGGTGCTGCTCGGCGTCGGCGTGGTCGTCGTCGCGGGCGGCGCCTACGGCGCGGGACTGCTGATGAACCACACCGACGTGCCCAAGGGCACCACCGTGCTCGGTGTCGACATCGGCGGCGGCACCCGCGACGACGCCGTCAAGAAGCTGGACGACGCCTTCGGCAGCCGGGTGGGCAAGCCGCTGAAACTGGCCGTGGGCGGCAAGACGGTCACCCTCACGCCGGAGAACGCGGGCCTGCAGTTCGACTACCAGGCCACGGTGAGCGAGGCCGCGAAGAGCGACTACAACCCGGTCCACGTCGTCGGCTCCCTGTTCGGGCAGAAGCGCGTGGTCGAGCCGGTCATGCCGGTGGACGAGGAGAAGCTCCAGGCCGCCCTCCAGCAGGCCGGCGGCGGTTCGGGCTCGGCCACCGACGGCACCGTCGACTTCAGTTCCGGCAAGGCCGTGGCCGTCTACGGCAAGGCGGGCAAGGCCATCGACGCCGGCCAGTCCACCCACGCGGTCGAACAGGCGTACCGCACGCTGGTGGAGACGGGCAGCCCGTCCCCGGTCACCGTGCCGACGACCACCAGGCAGCCGACGGTCTCCAACGCCGAGGTCGACCGGATGATGAAGGAGTTCGCGGAACCCGCGATGTCGGCCAAGGTGGTCGTGGAGACGGACGCGGTCCACCAGGTCACGCTGAGCCCGCAGAACTCGCTGAAGAAGTTCCTCCAGGTCACGGCCGTCGACGGCAAGCTGGTCGACAAGCCCGACCTGAACGCCCTCAAGCAGCTGTACGGCGGGGCCTTCGACGGAGTGCTCATCACCCGCGGCAACAACAAGAAGACCCCGGTCACCCCCGAGGACGTGTACGCGGCCCTGCGCCCGGCGCTGCTGAGCAAGACCAACCGGGTCGCGGTCATCGACACCAACCCGAGCTAGCGGCCCCGGGCCCCGCCGGGCAGCGTCGTGACGGGCTCGCGGACGACCGCGGGCCCGTCACGACGGATCACAGGGCTCAGGGCGGCTCGCGCGGCTCACGGCGGCGCGCGCCCCCCGGCTCACGCGGCTCGCGCAGTGCCCCGCGCCCCCGCGGGGCACGCGTCACCGGTCCCGCATGACATCTGTCATCCGGCACTCGGGACCGCCGACACTGCCCGGCAACTGGCCCGCGCCGCGAGCATGGTGGGCATGACGACGACAGCGGCACCGGCCACCACCGCCCCGGTGGTCGGGTTCGACCAGGTGACCAAGACGTACGGGAGCGTGCGGGCCGTCGACGGCCTCTCGCTCCGGCTGTACCCGGGCGAGACCGTCGCCCTCCTCGGCCCGAACGGGGCCGGCAAGTCCACCACCCTGGACCTGCTCCTCGGGCTCAAGCCCGCCGACAGCGGCGCGGTGAGCCTGTTCGGCACCGGCCCGCGCGAGGCGATCGTGGCCGGGCGGGTCGGCGCCATGCTCCAGAGCGGCGGGCTGATGGACGGGGTCACCGTCGCCGAGCTGGTGAGGCTGGCCTGCTCCCTGCACCCGCGGCCGTACCCCGTGTCCGACGTGCTGGCGCGCGCGGGCATCGCCCAGATCGCCGACCGCAAGGTCGACAAGCTCTCCGGCGGCCAGGCCCAGCGGGTCCGCTTCGCCCTCGCCACCGCAGGCGACAGCGACCTCATCATCCTGGACGAGCCGACCACCGGCATGGACGTCACCGCCCGCCAGGCCTTCTGGGCCACCATGCGGGAACAGGCCGACCAGGGCCGTACGGTCCTCTTCGCCACCCACTACCTGGAAGAGGCCGACGCCATCGCCGACCGGGTGCTGGTGCTGCACCGCGGCCGGCTCCTCGCCGACGGCACGGCCGCCGAGATCAAGGCCAAGGCCGGCGCCCGCCGGGTCTCCTTCGACCTGGAGGGGGAGGTCGACGAGACGGCCCTGCGCGGCCTGCCGTTCCTCACGTCCCTCACGGTGTCCAACAGCGGCTCCGCCGCGGGCTCGGGCCAGACCGTGCGCATCCAGTCCACCGACGCCGACGCGACCGTCCACGCCCTGTACGGCCTCGGCGTCTACCCCCGCAATCTCGAAGTCGCCGGTCTCGGCCTGGAGCAGGCCTTCGTCGCCATCACCGCCGCCGAGGAGGCGAAGCAGTCGTGAACAGCCTGATCAGACTGGAAGTGTCCCGCGCCCTGCGCAACCGCAAGTTCCTGTTCTTCTCCGTGATCTACCCCTCGGGGCTGTTCCTGCTGATCGCGGGCAACGCCGACAGCCACACCACGGTCGACGGCACGGGCCTGACCCTGCCGACGTACATGATGGTCTCCATGGCCTCCTTCGGCGCCCTGACCGCCGTCCTGATGGGCAACAGCGAGCGCATCGCCAAGGAGCGCGAGAGCGGGTGGGTACGGCAGCTGCGGCTGACCACCCTGCCCGGGCGCGGATACGTCCTCGCCAAGACCGCCAGCGCGGCCGTGGTCAGCCTGCCGTCCATCGTGATGGTGTTCGTGGTCGCCGCGGCGGTGAAGGACGTACGCCTCGACGCCTGGCAGTGGCTCGGCCTCACCGGCGCCGTCTGGGCCGGCAGCCTGGTCTTCGCCGCGCTCGGCGTCGCCCTCGGCTACCTCGCCAGCGGGGACGCGGTCCGCCCGATCACCATGATCATCTACTTCGGCCTGTCCATGCTGGGCGGCCTGTGGATGCCGACGACCACGTTCCCCCAGTGGCTGCAGGACATCGCCAAGTGGCTGCCCACCCACGCGTACGCTTCCCTGGGGCGGGCGATCGAACAGAGCCGGGCACCGCACGCCCAGGACCTCGCGGTCCTCGCCGTCTCCTTCCTCCTCTTCGCGGGCGGCGCGGCCTGGCTGTACCGGAAGGACACGCTGAAGGCGTGAGCACGACGACGGAGGACCGGACGGGAATGCCGAAGCACACGCCCGTGGGCTGGCCGCCGGGCAACCGGCGCCAGGTCCTGGTCAAGACGCTGTGGATCGGAGTCTGGCTGGTCTTCCTCAGCTCGCCGGTCGAAGACCTGGTCAACGGCGGACACAGCACCGGCGCCACCGTGGCCGGCGCCGTCGGCCTCACCGCCTTCGTCGGGGTGTACCTGACGCTGGTCTACCGCAACATGGGCCGGTCGTTCTCCCCGCGGGTCGTGCTCACCCTGGGCGGCGTCCTCGGCGTTCTGGCCCCCGTACTGGCCGCCACCCTCGGCAGCGCCTGGCTGGGTCTCTTCGTCTACCTGTCGGTCGCCTGGGGGGCGACCCTGCCGCTGCGTGCGGCCTACTGGGCCATCCCCGCCTCCGGCGCCCTCATGTACCTGATCGCCCTGCGCTTCGGCGAGGCGGCGGAGGCCCGGGGGCTGATCCTGCTCGTCGTGCTCATCGGCTTCGCGATGACCGGCGTCGGCCAGCTGGTGCGCACGACCATCGAGCTGCGCAAGGCACGGGCCACCGTCGCCCAGCTCGCCGCCAACGAGGAACGGCTCCGCCTCGCCCGCGACCTGCACGACCTGCTCGGCCACTCCCTCTCCCTGATCACGCTGAAGAGCGAGCTGGCCGGCCGGATGCTGCCCGACCACCCCGACCGGGCGGCCCAGCAGGTCGCCGACATCGAACAGGTCAGCCGACAGGCCCTGGTGGACGTCCGGGAGGCCGTCACCGGCTACCGGCGGCCCCGGCTCGCCGCCGAACTCGCGGGCATGCAGGTCGCCCTGACCGCCGCCGGCGTCGTGGCCGAGGTGCCCGCCGAACCCGACCTCGCCACGGTCCCCGAGGAGTCCGAGTCCGCCCTCGCCTGGGCGCTGCGCGAGGCGGTCACCAACGTGGTCCGGCACAGCGGCGCCGACCGCTGCGTCATCCAGCTGCTGCACCGCCAGACCCTGGACGGGCCGGTGCTCGAACTCTCCGTCGAGGACAACGGGTCCGGCGGCTCCGGCAAGGGCGCCGGCAACGGCCTGACCGGCCTGACCGAGCGGCTGGAGAAGGCCGGCGGCACCCTGGAGGCGGCCCGGGTCAGGCATGGCTTCCGGCTGGTCGCCCGCGTGCCCACGGCCCCCGCGGCCGACGTAGGATCCGGGGCATGACGAGCAAGATCAAGGTCCTGCTGGCCGAGGACCAGTCGATGGTCCGCGAGGCCCTGGCCGCGCTGCTCGGCCTGGAGGACGACATCGAGGTCGTCGCCCAGGTCGCGCGCGGCGACGAGGTGCTCGCCGCCGTCGGCGCGCACGGCGTGGACGTCGCGCTGCTCGACATCGAGATGCCCGGCTGCACCGGCATCGAGGCCGCGGCCCGGGTGCACCGCGAGTTCCCGCGGGTGAAGCTGGTCGTCCTCACCACCTTCGGCCGGCCCGGCTATCTGCGCAGCGCCATGGAGGCGGGCGCCGACGCCTTCCTCGTCAAGGACGCCCCGGCCGCCCAGCTCGCCGAGGCGGTCCGCAAGGTGCTGGCCGGCGAGCGGGTCATCGACCCCACCCTGGCCGCCGCCGCGCTCGCCGAGGGCGCCAACCCGCTCACCGAGCGCGAGCGCGAGGTGCTCCGCGCGGCGGCCGACGGCTCCACCAACGCCGAACTGGCCCGGGCCCTGCACCTCTCCCAGGGCACGGTCCGCAACTACCTGTCGACGGCCATCCAGAAACTGGCCGCACGCAACCGGGCGGAGGCGGTACGGATAGCCAGGGACAAGGGCTGGCTGTGAACCGCGGCGGGGGCCACGTCAGTTGAGCTTGGCCCGCGCGATGCGCGCCTCCTGGCGCACCTTGCCGGCCGCCGGCTCGTCGACCACCTCGATCAGGTCGGCGTACGCGGCCAGTTCCTCGGCGCCGGCGACGAACTCTCCCCGCTGCACCAGCAGTTGCCCGCGCTCGTAGCGCAGCCGCGCCGGGTGCGAGGGGATCAGCAGCGCCAGTTCCACGGCCCGCAGACCCACGTCCGAGCGCTCCGGCCGCGCCGCGGCCCACGCCCGGATGTTGTTCAGGACGCGCTGCACGACCTCCAGGGGCGGGGCGGGCTGAAGCATCGAGGGCCGCAGCGGCGCGCCCGTGGCACCCACCACCAGCAGGTCGGCGTCCGGCCCGGTCAGCACCCGCCCCCCGTCGAACGGATCGGCCAGGACCCGCTCCGCCGCCGTCCCGAACCCGACCACGAAGTGCCCCGGCAGCGCGACCCCGTACACCGGAGCCCCCGCCCGGCGCGCGACCTCCAGCCACACCACCGACAGCAGGATCGGCAGTCCGCGCCGCCGCCGCAGCACCTCGTGCAGCAAGGACGACTCCAGCCGCTGGTAGTCGCCCGGGGTGCCGTGGAACCCGTAGCGGTCGCCGAGCAGCCCTCTGACGGCCTCCGCCCAGGCGTCCGGCCCGCCCGGCCGGTACGGCAGCTCGCCCGCCAGCCGGTCCAGCTCGGCCTGCGCGGCGTCGATGCCGGCCTCGTCCAGCGAGCCGTCCGTCTCCGCGCCGATCAGCAGGCACAGCGCCGACAGGTCGGGCCGCTCGGACCGGGCCTCCTCGGCGAAGCGCTGCCGCAGCTCGGCGGAGCGCTCCGGCCGGGGCGGGTACGGGGGCGGCAGATACGGGTGGCGCATGCCAGGCTCATGCCCTTCCACGGCGGTTTCTACGACCTTCCCGGGTCGGCGGGCGGGTCGGCGGGCGGATCGGCGGGCGGATCGGCGGGCGTCTTCGGCCCGTCCGGAGCCCGGTAGTGGTGGTAGACGTGGTGCGGCAGGAAGCCGAGCGCGCGGTAGAGCGCCCGGGCGCCCTCGTTGTCCGTCTCCACCTGGAGCCAGGCCGCCGAGGCGCCCTCGTCCAGCGCGCGCCGGGCCAGCGCGGCCATCACCCCGGTGGCCAGCCCCTGCCGCCGCCGGCCTGGGTCCACCTCGACGGCGGCGAACCCGGCCCACCGCCCGTCCACGACACACCGTCCGATGGCCGCCGGCGGCTCGCCCCCGCCGGCGCCGGGTACGGCCGCGAACCACACCGACGGGCCCTCCCCGAGCACCCGCAGGGCCACCTCGCTCACGCCCTTGCGCCCGTACCGCTCCAGCCACGCCTCGTCCACCGACCGGGACAGGACCACCTCCGCGCCCTCGGCCCGGTCCGCGACCGGCGCCAGCGCCCCGGTCCACAGCTCGGCGGTCACCTCCCGCACCCAGCCGCGCCGCTCCAGCTCCGCGCAGAGCAGCTCCTGCGTGCCCTCGGCGCCGGTCGCGGTCTGCACATAGGCGGGCAGGCCACGCTCGTCGTACCAGCGTCGTACGGCGTCCAGGGCGGCGTCGAGCGGCAGCCCGGGGTCACCGAGCGGCAGCACACTGTTGGCCCGCCGGGTGAAGCCCGTCCGCCGGCCGCCCACCACCCCGGCCGGACGCTCCCCCGGCGACGGAGGGCCGGCGTGCGGGCCGGGCCTGCCCCCGTCGCGCGGCTCCGCCTCGACGGCCGCCCGCAGCTCCCACTCGCCGAGCCGCTCGCTCTCCACCGGCCGCCACGCCCGGGCGGCGATCCGCGCCAGCTCCGGGTAGGAGGCGGCGGGACCGCGGCGGCGCGCCGGAGCCGTCGTTCCGTGGCGGGCGGCGCCGCCATCCGGACCGGTGGCCGGGGGCCGGGCGGGAACGACCTTCCCCGCCACCAGGGCCGATTGCGGGATTGCGACGCTCTCGCCGTCCCGGCGTGTGATCATGAGCACGCCGTTGTCCCATGATGTGAGAACACCCACCGTGTCAGTGAACTTCTCCGGTCCAGCACCGGGCTCGCCCAAGCGCCGTACGGAGACCCGTTTCCCCACGTCAGCAGGGGTGATTCGGACTACCAGGCGTCCTGCCGCCGAGAATTCCACTGGTCAGTTCACCCCTCCTGTTCGGATCCGGCTCCGGAACGGAGATACTAGGTGCGGGCATCGACGACGCCGCGCTCCCGCGCGCCAGGCGGCGGAGCCTGAGGAGGCCCGCCAGCGCCCTATCGAGGAGGAACGACAGCGTGACCTACGTCATCGCGCAGCCTTGTGTCGACGTCAAGGACAAGGCGTGCATCGAGGAGTGCCCGGTCGACTGCATCTACGAGGGCCAGCGGTCCTTGTACATCCACCCGGACGAATGCGTCGACTGTGGTGCCTGTGAGCCGGTCTGCCCGGTCGAGGCGATCTTCTACGAGGACGACACTCCGGAGGAGTGGAAGGACTACTACAAGGCGAACGTCGAGTTCTTCGACGAGCTGGGCTCGCCCGGCGGCGCCAGCAAGCTGGGGCTGATCGAGCGCGACCACCCCTTCGTGGCCGCGCTGCCGCCGCAGGGCGAGTGACCGTCCAAGCGCCAAGCGGCCCCTGAAGAGTGCCGCCTCGGTCCCGTACGGCCCGATCGTCCAGATCGCCGCCGCACGGGACCGAGGCGTTTGCCGTACCGTCCGAAAGTGAGCCTGATTCCCGTGTCCGCAGTCTCCGACCGGCTCCCCACCTTCCCCTGGGACAAGCTGGAGCCGTACAAGAAGACGGCCGCCGCGCACCCCGACGGGATCGTCGACCTCTCCGTCGGCACACCGGTCGACCCGGTCCCCGATCTGATCCAGAAGGCCCTGATCGACGCGGCCGACTCCCCGGGGTACCCGACCGTCTGGGGCACCCCCGCCCTGCGTGACGCGATCACCGGCTGGCTGGAACGCCGCCTGGGGGCCCGCGGGGTCACCCACCGCCACGTCCTGCCGGTCGTCGGCTCCAAGGAACTGGTGGCCTGGCTGCCGACGCAGCTCGGCCTCGGCCCCGGCGACAAGGTCGCCTACCCGCGGCTGGCCTACCCCACCTACGAGGTCGGTGCCCGGCTCGCCCGCGCCGAGTACGAGGTCTACGACGACCCGCGCGAGCTGGACCCCTCGAACCTGAGGCTGCTGTGGCTGAACTCCCCGTCCAACCCGACGGGCAAGGTCCTGCCGAAGCGGGAGCTGACGGAGATCGTCGCCTGGGCCCGCGCGCACGGCGTCCTGGTGTTCTCCGACGAGTGCTACCTGGAGCTGGGCTGGGAGGCCGACCCGGTCTCGGTCCTGCACCCGGACGTCAACGGCGGCTCCTACGACGGCGTCGTCGCCGTCCACAGCCTCTCCAAGCGGTCCAACCTGGCCGGCTACCGGGCGGCCTTCATCGCCGGTGACCCGGCCGTGCTGGGCCCGCTGCTGGAGATCCGCAAGCACGGCGGCATGATGACCTCCGCGCCGACGCAGGCCGCCGTCGTGGCCGCCCTCGGCGACGACGCCCACGTCCGGGAGCAGCGCGAGCGCTACGCGGCCCGCCGGGAGGCCCTCCGGGCCGCCCTCCTCGCCAAGGGCTTCCGCATCGAGCACAGCGAGGCGAGCCTCTACCTCTGGGCCACCCGGGGCGAGTCCTGCTGGACCACGGTCGCCCACCTGGCCGACCTGGGCATCCTGGTGGCCCCGGGCGACTTCTACGGCGAGGCGGGCGCGGACTTCGTCCGTGTGGCCGTCACGGCGACGGACGAGCGCGTCCGGACGGCGGTGTCCCGCCTCACGGCGTAGCCCGCGGAGCGGCGCCCGGGAGGGGCCGACAAAGGTGCGCCCCGGAACCGGCCGGCGGAGCGGCGCCCGGGACCGGCCGGGCAGGGCGGTAAAAAGCCGGTGGGGCCCAGGAGAGGAATCCTGGGCCCCACCGGCGGCCGGAGCCGGGTGCTCAGCCGCCCAGCGGCAGCCCCTTGGTCGGCAGGGACGACGTCGGCAGGCCGCCCTTGGTGAGCGAGTCCGTCGGCAGCCCGCCCTTCGTCGCGCCGGTGGCGGCGTCCCCGAGGACGCCTCCCGTGGTGCCGGCCGTGTCTCCCGCGGCCTTCTGCACCGCGGGTGCCGTCTTCTTCACGGCGCCGCCGCCGGTCTTGCCCGCGGCCGGCACGGCCTGCTCGACCGCCTTGCCGCCGGCGTGGCCCGCGAGCGAGGTGGTGCTCTGCGCGGCACCGTCGACGGTGTTGCCGACGTGCGCCCCGTCCAGCGCGGTCAGGCCGCCCAGGTTCGGGGTCGCCGGCAGGTTCGTGGCCGCACCGGCGGAGCCGGCCGCACCGACCCCGGCAGCCGCTCCCGCTGCGACGAGCAGCGCGGCACGGGCGATCCGGCGGGTCAGAGGGAGGGACATGATGCTCCAATTCGACGGGAGAACGGTGTCTGTGTCCGGGCTCGGGTGCGGCCCGGACGCCGTGACTACCGCTCGAAGCCCGCGAAGGTTGCGGACGCCCCAGGTAAAGAATGGATAACGCATCGCATTATCAGGTGTGGATAAAAACGGGCAAAGAGCGTCTGCCCGTGGACGCGCAGAATCCTTCCAGCCCTTGATTTCCAAGGGCTTCCCCACCAGGTGCGCCAGGCGCCCGAACGGCCGGGCCGCCCGGCGCCGCGCAACCCGCCGGAGTGGTCAGCCGTACTACTGTCCGGTCACGATCCGGACCGCCCCCACGGAGCGCTCCGCCCCGGCGGTCCCCTGGGAACCGGCGGTCCCCTGTGAGCCGACCGTCCGCCAGTCGCCGCCGCCCGCGGTCCACTCCCGCCCCGCGTACGACACCCGCTGGATGTGCAGGGCCGAGGAGTTGGCGACCGCCCACTGCGCGAGCTGCCAGCCCCGCGTCCGCTCGTCCCGCCCGGCCGCGTCCGGCTTCCCGCCCCCGGACACCGGGACGGTCACCGTCCGCCCGTGCGCGGTCGCGGTCACGCTCGGCGAGGGGGAGGGGGTCGGGACGGGCG
Organism: Streptomyces sp. NPDC042638; assembly: GCF_040647235.1. Lineage (NCBI taxonomy): Bacteria > Bacillati > Actinomycetota > Actinomycetes > Kitasatosporales > Streptomycetaceae > Streptomyces > Streptomyces sp. NPDC042638. The sequence continues at coordinate 14,529 of NZ_JBEZBT010000061.1, read as the reverse complement.
TCCCGCCCACCTCCGCGCCGGTCTCCTGCAGCGCGTCCCGCCCGAAGTCCCGTACCAGCGCGGCCCGTACCGCGTCCGGACCGGTCGCCGAGGACGTGCGCTGCGGACGTCCGGCACAGGTCAGCGTGGCCGCCGCCCGTCCCGTCAGGGCCGCCGACAGCAGTGTGGCGTCCTGCTCGTGCTTGGCGTACGCCTCCGGGTAGCCGCTGCGCTGCACCCGCTGCGCGGCCACGGTCAGCGGCAGTTCGGTGTAGCCGGGCACCTTGTCCAGGTGCGCGTAGAAGATGCCCGCCGCGTACGCCGGGTCCATGATCTGCCGCTCGGTGCCCCAGCCCATCGAGGGCCGCTGCTGGAACAGGCCCAGCGAATCCCGGTCGCCGTGCTCGATGTTGCGCAGCCCCGACTCCTGGAGCGCGGTCGCGATCGCGATCGTCACGGCCCGCTCGGGCATCCCGCGCCCGGTGCCGACGGCGGCGATCGTGGCCGCGTTCACGGCCTGTTCGGGCGTGAAGTCGTACGACGCGCCGCCGCCGGAGGCCGAGACCACCTTGCAGCCGCGCGTTCCGCCGCCTCCGGTGACGTACTGCACCACGAGGTACGCGGCGACACCGGACAGGACCAGCAGGGCCGCGGTGAAACGCAGGAGGCGACCGCGACGCTTGGGACGGGTGGGGGACGGGTCTGACACGCGTACAAGGTACTGGAGCCCCGCCCCGCGCTCACGAGGGGTAGGCGACACGCGCCCGGCCCGGCCCGGGCGAACGGCGCGCTAGGGTCGTGGCCATGGCCGACACCTCCCTTGATCTGACGCTGGACGCCGCCTCGCTCACCGCGCGGCTCGTGGACTTCCCGTCCGAGAGCGGCACCGAGAAGCCGCTCGCGGACGCGATCGAGACCGCCCTGCGGGCCCTGCCGCACCTGACGGTTGACCGCCACGGCAACAACGTGATCGCCCGGACGAACCTGGGCCGCGCCGAGCGTGTCGTCCTGGCCGGCCACATCGACACCGTCCCGATCGCCGGCAACGTCCCCTCTCGGCTCGACGAGGACGGCGTGCTGTGGGGCTGCGGTACCTGCGACATGAAGTCGGGCGTGGCGGTGCAGCTGCGCATCGCGGCCACGGTCCCCGCCCCCAACCGTGACCTGACCTTCGTCTTCTACGACAACGAGGAGGTCGAGGCGGAGCGCAACGGCCTCCGGCACGTCGCCGAGGCGCACCCGGAGTGGCTGGCGGGCGACTTCGCGATCCTGCTGGAGCCCTCCGACGGCGAGGTCGAGGGCGGCTGCCAGGGCACGCTGCGGATGCTGCTGAGGACCAAGGGCGAGCGGGCCCACTCCGCGCGCTCCTGGATGGGCTCCAACGCCATCCACGCGGCGGCCCCCGTGCTGGCCCGCCTGGCCTCCTACGAGGCGCGCCGCCCGGTCATCGACGGCCTGGAGTACCACGAGGGCCTGAACGCGGTGGGGATCAGCGGGGGAGTGGCGGGCAACGTCATCCCGGACGAGTGCGTGGTGACGGTCAACTTCCGCTACGCCCCCGACCGCACCGAGGAAGAGGCGATCGCGCACGTCCACGAGGTCTTCGCGGACTGCGGCGTCGAGGAGTTCGTGGTCGACGACCACAGCGGCGGCGCGCTGCCCGGCCTCTCCCACCCGGCCGCGGCGGCCTTCATCGAGGCGGTGGGCGGCACCCCGCGGCCCAAGTTCGGCTGGACGGACGTGTCCCGCTTCTCCGCGCTCGGCGTCCCCGCGGTCAACTACGGCCCCGGCAACCCGCTCCTGGCCCACAAGCGTGACGAGCGCGTGCAGACCGCGAAGATCCTGGCGGGCGAGGAGCGCCTGCGGAACTGGCTCACCGCGTAGGGAGCCCGTGGGGCGCACGCACGGCGGACACCCGGACGTCCCCCCTCCGTAACCCGGCTCGATCTAGTCTGAGATCGAACTACCGGCAAGCGGAGGGAGCGCACATGGCTACCGGCAACCCCGAGGGGAAGAAGCAGCCGCCGGACGAGCAGCGGCTCGGTCCGGTCCTGCGACGGCGGTCCCAGGTGACGTCCAGTACGACCGACCAGCGGCTGCTGGACGAGCGCGCGCCCTCGGACTGGGTCCACACCGACCCCTGGCGGGTCCTGCGCATCCAGTCGGAGTTCATCGAGGGCTTCGGTACCCTCGCCGAACTCCCGCCCGCCATCAGCGTGTTCGGCTCGGCCCGGACGCCGGTCGACTCGCCCGAGTACGAGGCGGGCGTGCGGCTCGGCCGCGGCCTGGTGGAGGCCGGCTGGGCGGTGATCACGGGCGGCGGCCCGGGCGCGATGGAGGCGGCCAACAGGGGAGCGAGCGAGGCGGGCGGCATCTCGGTCGGGCTCGGCATCGAACTTCCCTTCGAGCAGGGTCTGAACCCGTACGTCGACATCGGACTGAACTTCCGCTACTTCTTCGTCCGAAAAATGATGTTCGTGAAGTACGCCCAGGGGTTCGTGGTCCTGCCCGGCGGCCTCGGCACCCTCGACGAGATGTTCGAAGCCCTGACCCTGGTCCAGACCCAGAAGGTCACCCGCTTCCCGATCGTCCTGTTCGGCAGCGAGTACTGGGGCGGCCTGGTCTCCTGGATCAAGGACACGCTGATCGCCCAGGGCAAGGCGGCGGAGAAGGACCTGCTGCTGTTCCACCTCACGGACGACGTGGAGGAAGCGGTCGCCCTGGTGTCGAAGGAGGCGGGCCGCTGAGGAGAGCGCGGCCCGCGTCCGCGGGCGCCGGAGTCCGGCCCGCCGTCCCGCGGGCGGTCAGGCCAGGCCCCGGCGCGCCACCGCGGGGGCCCGGTGGCCGGCGATCGACGCCACCATCTCCAGCACCTGCCGGGTCTCGGCGACCTCGTGCACCCGGTACACCTGCGCCCCGAGCCACGCGGACACCGCCGTCGTCGCGAGCGTACCGATCAGCCGCTCCTTCACCGGCCGGTCCAGCGTCTCGCCGACGAAGTCCTTGTTCGACAGCGACACCAGCACCGGCCACCCCGTGGCCACCATCTCGTCCAGCCGCCGCGTCGCCTCCAGACTGTGCCGCGTGTTCTTCCCGAAGTCGTGCCCGGGATCGATGAGCACGGACTCCCGCGGGACCCCCAGCGCGACCGCCCGCTCGGCCAGGGCCAGGGTCACACCGAGGATGTCGGCCACGACGTCGTCGTACGTCACCCGGTGCGGACGCGTACGCGGCTCCGCGCCCCCGGCGTGCGTGCACACCAGCCCCACCCCGTGGCGCGCCGCGACCTCCGCGAGGTACGGGTCGGCCCCGCCCCACGCGTCGTTCAGCAGATCCGCGCCCGCCTCGCACACGGCCTCGCCGACCTCGGCACGCCAGGTGTCCACGCTGATGACCACGTCGGGGAACCGGCGCCGTACCTCCGCGACGAAACCGACCGTCCGGCGCGCCTCCTCCTCGGCCGTGACCTCGTCGCCGGGGCCCGCCTTGACCCCGCCGACATCGATGATCGCGGCGCCCTCGGCCACCGCCCGCTCCACACGCGCAAGGGCCGGCTCGTCGCGGAAGGTGGCCCCGCCGTCGTAGAAGGAATCCGGCGTCCGGTTCACGATCGCCATGATCACCGGCTCGTGCGGACCGAATTCCCGCCTGCCCAGCCTGAGCATCCGCTGTGACCTTTCCTCGTACGTCCCGCTGTACGGCCGCCTGTGACCCTAACCGCCGGGCTCGCATGGCACGATCGGAGCCAGACAGATTCTGCTTCCGGCACAGCGGCCGGTAACGAGCGTGGGGACCCCTGGCGATGGTGATGTTCTTGTTCCTGGTCGTCGCGCTGGCCGTCGTGGTCGCCGCGGTGACCCTGGCCGTGGTGGGCGGCGGTGAGAGCGCCCCCCTGCCCGAGGTGGCGCCCGAGCGGCTCCAGGACCCGCTGCCCGCGGACCGTCCGGTGGACCACGCGGACGTGGAGAGCCTGCGCTTCCCGGTCGTGCCGCGCGGCTACCGCATGGCCGACGTCGACGACGCGCTCGGCCGCCTCGCCGCCGAACTGGCCGAGCGGGACGCCCGTATCGCCGATCTGGAGTCCTCGCTGGCCGGTGCCAGAGCCGCCGCGGCGCACGAGCCGCACGGACAGCCCGGCAAGGGCGAGGGCGCGGAGGACCGGCGATGACCGCCGGAGCCGCCGTCGCCGGCCCGGACGGCGCCCTGCGCTGCCCCTGGGCCCTGTCCACCGACGACTACGTGTCGTACCACGACGAGGAGTGGGGCCGGCCGGTCCACGGCGACGACGCCCTCTTCGAACGGCTCAGCCTGGAGGCCTTCCAGTCGGGTCTGTCCTGGATCACGATCCTGCGCCGCCGCCCCGGCTTCCGCACGGCCTTCGCCGGCTTCCACATCGAGAAGGTCGCCGCCTTCACCGACGCCGACCGCGAGCGCCTGCTGGCCGACCCGGGCATCATCCGCAACCGGGCCAAGATCGACGCGACCCTCGCCAACGCGCGCGTGCTCGCCGACTGGGCCGAGGGCGACCTGGACGACCTGATCTGGTCCCACGCCCCCGACCCCGTCGGCCGCCCGGCCCCCAGGACCCTCGCCGACGTCCCGGCGGTCACCCCGCAGTCCACGGCGCTGTCCAAGGCCCTGAAGAAGCGGGGTCTGCGATTCGTCGGCCCGACGACGGCCTACGCCCTGATGCAGGCGTGCGGCCTGGTCGACGACCACCTGGAGGCATGCGTGGCACGGGGGGCTACCGCCCCAGGTACTTCGGCTTCTCCTTGTTGACGAAGGCCTGCACCGCGATGGCGTGGTCCTCGGACCGTCCCGCCCGCGTCTGCAGCTCGTCCTCCTTGTCCAGCGTCTCGTCGAGGGAGTGCGCCAAGCCGTAGGCCACCGCCTCCTTGAGCGCCGCGTACGCCACCGTCGGCCCCTCGGCCAGCGCGCGGGCCACCTTGCCGGCCTCGGCGCGCAGCTCCGCGGAGGGCACGACCCGGTTCGCGATGCCCAGCTCCAGCGCGTCCTGGGCGCTGATGCTGCGCGGGAAGAGCAGCAGGTCGGCGGCGCGGCTCGGGCCGATCACCCGGGGCAGCGTCCAGGAGATGCCGGAGTCGGCGGTCAGGGCGACGCCCGCGAAGGAGGTGTTGAAGGCGGCGGTGTCGGCCACCAGCCGGTAGTCCGCGGCCAGCGCGAAACCGAACCCGGCCCCGGCCGCGACACCGTTCACCGCCGCGACGACCGGCTTGGGCGCCCCCGCGAGGGCCCGCACGATCGGGTTGTAGTGCTCCCTGACCGTGCTCATCGTCTGCCCCGCCCCGGTCTCCCGGTCGCTGGACAGCAGCCCGATGTGCTCCTTGAGGTCCTGGCCCACACAGAACGCCCGGTCCCCGGCGGCGGTCAGCAGGATCGCTCGTACGGCCGTGTCGGAGGCCGCCGATTCCGCGGCCTCCCGGAGGGCGACCTTGGTCGCGATGTCCAGCGCGTTCATCGCCTCGGGGCGGTTCAGCGTGATCGTCGCGAGACCGTCGTTCACCTCGTAGAGCACGGTGTCGGCCATGGCGTATCCCCTCCGGTTCGCGGCTGGTGACGTACCGCTCAGTACGTCCCTCTCAGAGGACAGCATGTCGGAGATCACCGGCCAAGGGCCGGACCGGACGTGTGACCTGCGTCAAAGAAATGCGGGGCGGAGCCGGCCGCCGGATCTCCGTGCGGTGGCGCAGTATCGCAGGCACATCGCCGAATTGGGTGGTTTTGGTCGCGCGCGTTGCCCAAGCGATGCCGACTCATGTTGGTCATCGGGTCCTTCGATGCGGGATAATGGCTGGGAAGCAATGTGTTCGATGCCGGTGTCGCGTGTCCGTTCCGGATGGCGGGTGCCCTCGTGGGGTCGTCGGCAGACGATGAGCTGGTTTCAGGAAGGGGAACGAGCATGGCGGCCATGAAGCCGCGGACGGGTGATGGCCCGCTCGAGGTGACCAAGGAGGGGCGGGGCATCGTCATGCGCGTTCCGCTCGAAGGCGGCGGTCGACTCGTCGTCGAACTGACCCCTGACGAGGCCGAGGCGCTCGGCGACGCCCTCAAGAAGGTCGTCTACTGAGGTCCCAGCGATCCTGTCCTTGACGTCTGCCCCGGCACCGTACGCGGTGCCGGGGCAGACGCGTTCCCGGGGCGCGCGGCGGCCGGCGTCACCGCTTGACGGCGCAGAGCAGCCCGTCGCCGACCGGCAGCAGCGACGGCACCAGCTCCTGGCTCTCCCGGACGGTGCGCAGCAGCTCCCGCAGCCGCAGCACCTCGGCCGGCTGCGGTCCCGAGTCGACCGTACGGCCGTTCGCGAACACGCCCTCGAAGACCACCACACCGCCCGGCCGCAGCAGGCGCAACGATTCAGCGAGATAGTCGGGGTACTCCAGCCGGTCACCGTCACAGAAGACGAGGTCGTAACCGGCGTCGGCGAGACGCGGCAGCACGTCCAGCGCGCCCCCGGGGATGAAGCGGGCCCGGTTGCTGGCGAAGCCGCAGACGCGGAAGGCCTGCCGGGCGAACTGCTGGTGCTCCGGCTCCGGGTCCACCGTGGTGAGCACCCCGTCCGGCCGCATCCCGTGCAGCAGATGGATTCCGGACACCCCACAGCCCGTGCCGATCTCCGCGACCGCCTTCGCGTCCACGGAGGCGGCGAGCAGTCTCAGCGCGGCGCCCGTGCTGGGCGTCACCGAGCGCAGCCCTGCCTCGCGGGCCCGGTCGCGGGCCCAGTGCAGCGCTTCGTCCTCGGCGACAAAGGCGTCGGCGAACGCCCAGCTCGTCTGCCGGTTGCCGGTAATGACCCTCTCCTGTCCCCGTGGTTGCCTGGGCGTGACTGTATCCGTTGGCGTCGGGAACCCGCAGATGGGACCGGGCGTTTACAGGGATGAGACGGTGGCCGGCGACGCGACGGGGGGTGAGCGGTGGACCAGGGCGCCTGGCAACTGCTGACGCAGCCGTATGAGCCGTATCAGCGTGTATCAAATTCTCGTAAAACCGCTTATCCGGAGCTAACGGGCGAGGTGGCTATGGTAGGGGCTCCACTGGACACCACCAGAGCCGACAGGGGAGGTGCGGCTGCGCCCGGGGATCGGGGCGGAGTGCTGCGGCGCTTCCTCGGGTCGGCGGGCAGGCCGAAATCCGTGACCGACACCGCTGCTGACAGCCACGCCGCCGGTCTCGCCGCAGGCGAGACCCAGACCGCGACCTTCGCCACCGACGCGGACGGGCAGGCGTGGACTCCGCCCACGTGGGACGAGATCGTCAGCACGCACAGTGGCCGGGTCTACCGGCTCGCCTACCGTCTGACGGGCAACCAGCACGACGCCGAGGACCTCACGCAGGAGGTCTTCGTCCGCGTCTTCCGCTCCCTGTCCACGTACTCGCCGGGCACCTTCGAGGGCTGGCTGCACCGCATCACCACCAACCTCTTCCTGGACATGGTCCGGCGCAAGCAGCGCATCCGCTTCGACGCCCTCGGCGAGGACGCGGCCGAGCGCCTGCCCAGCCGCGAACCCACCCCGCAGCAGCTCTTCAACGACGCGCACTTCGACGCCGACGTCCAGCAGGCCCTGGACACCCTGGCGCCCGAGTTCCGCGCCGCCGTCGTCCTGTGCGACATCGAGGGCCTGTCGTACGAGGAGATCGCCGCCACCCTCGGCGTGAAGCTGGGCACGGTCCGCTCCCGTATCCACCGCGGACGGTCCCAGCTCCGCAAGGCCCTCGCGCACCGCTCCCCGGAGGCCCGCGCGGCCGAGCGGCGCTCCTTCCTGACCCGTGTCCCCGCTCTGGGAGGAGGGGGCGCGCCCGCGTGAGTGGATCTCGGCCGAAACCTGTCGAGGAGGCGCACCTCGCAGAGCAGCACCTGGGAGACCGGCTCTCCGCCCTGGTGGACGGAGAGCTGGGTCATGAGACGCGTGAGCGGGTCCTCGCGCACCTGGCCACCTGCGGCCGGTGCAAGGCGGAGGCGGACGCCCAGCGCGCGCTGAAGAACGTGTTCGCGGAGGCGGCCCCGCCGCCGCCCTCGGCGAGCTTCCTGGCCCGCCTCCAGGGCCTTCCCGGGGGAGGTGACCCGGACGGCGGCGGCACGCCGTCGCCCGGGGGCGGACTCCTCGGAGGCGGCACCACCGGGGGCACCGGGAGCAGCGGGGCCTTCGGGGTGAGGCGCGACGACCGCCTCCCGTTCGGGTACGTCCCCGCCCGCACGCACGGCTACCTGCCCGCCGCGGACGGCACCGCCGGACCCGGCGACGGCTTCCGCGTCCATCCCGTCGGCCGTCCCGACGACGGCCGCTCCGCCTCGCGCGGGCTGCGGTTCGCGTTCGCCGCCGCCGGCGCGGTGTCGCTGGCCGCCGTCGCCCTCGGCGGCGTGACCACCGCCTTCCCCGGCGACCTGACCAAGGACGCCCGCGGCGGCTCCGGCAACGGCAGCAATGTGACCCCGACGCGTTCGGCGGGCACCGGCACGGGCGGGGGCGCGGCCACCCCGGACAGCCAGCGCCGCCGGCCGGTGGGGCCGCTGCTCGCCCAGGGCGGCGCGCTGTTCGGGCCGGCCCCGGTGGCCCCGACGACCCTGTCCGCACCGCTGCTGCCCGGGGTGCCCACCGGAACCGGGGAGGTGCGCGGTCTGACCGCGCCGGTGTTCACCGGTGCGGCCGCCCTCTCCCCGCTGATACGCCCGCTCGAAGAGATCGTGGCCCTCCCGCTCACCGACTGGACCACCTCCCCCGGAGACACCGGCTCCGGCCTGCTGTCCGCCCCCGTCCCCGATCCCGCCCCCGCTCCCTCCGCACCCCGGCAGTCGCCCTGACCGGCCACTGCGTCCTGGCTCGCGGACCTGGTTGAATCCTCTGAGGGCCGTGCCCGCGGCGACGACCCCGGGGCGGTGGAAGACGTCTCGTGACCGCGCCGGCGCGGTCGCGGCCCAGCCGTGGGGAGAGCATGAACGAGGGGAACCGTGTCCCGTCGGCGGAAGCACCGGAGGGAACGGCGGGGCAGACACCGGCGGCCCTGACCCGGGGCTCCGCAACGGAGGCCACCGGGTCCGGCGGCGACGTCGAAACCGGGTCCGACGGCGACTTCGAACTGGCCAAGCCGGCACCGGCGCCGCCGACCACCACCGACGCCGGTGGCACCGTGGCGCCCGGGCAGAGCACGGTCATGTCCGGGGACCCTGTCCCCGCGACTCCGGCTGAGCCCCCTGTGCCCGGCGGGGAGGCTCCGGCGGAGGGGGCCGAGTCCGTGAAAGAAGCCGTCGTGGCGGCTCCGGACGCCGGGGAGACCGGGGTGGCCGCCGCGACCGACGTCGCGGTTCCCGCCGACCGGCCGAGGCCTCTGCACGACCCCGATCCCTACAGCACCCCGCCGTACGGCGAACCCGGCCCCTGGGCCCCCGCACCGCCCGTGCAGCATCCGGGGGCCGCACCGGGGCACGGGACGGCCGTACCCCCACCTGCGGCCCCCACGGCGCCCCTGTTCCCGCCCGCGCCCCCCGCGCCCGCGGTTCACGGGTCGGTCCCCGCGCCCGCGGGACCCGTCCCGGTGGTCCCCGCGCCTTCCGGACCCGAGTCCGTGGTCCCTGCGCCCGCTGGGCCCGTGCCCCAGGTGCCGGGGCACGGGCCTGTACCGGCGTCCGCGGTGCCCGCGGTGCCCGCGGTCCCCGGGGCACCCGTGGTGCCCGCGGTCCTCGGGGCACCCGTGGTGCCCGCGGTCCTCGGGGCACCCGTGGTGCCCGCGGTCCTCGGGGCACCCGTGGTGCCCGCGGTCCTC
>NZ_JBEZBT010000061.1:0-4673 GCF_040647235.1 Streptomyces sp. NPDC042638 | reverse complement strand
GGGGCACCCGTGGTGCCCGCGGTCCCCGGGGCACCCGCGGTGCCTGCGGCCCAGGGGGCGCCCGTGGTGCCCGCCCCGGTGGTGCCCGCGGCGCCCGGGGCGTCCCCCGGCCCCGTCTCCGGCGCGGTGTCCGGTGGTGTCCTTCCGTCGGTGGGGGAGGGGGTCTGGGGGCGTGACGACCCGTGGGGCCTCGGGGCCGCCGAGCAGCGGGCGTCCGCGCCGGGGCCGTTGCAGCAGACCGGCGCCGGCAGGCCGACGGACGGGCAGCGGCTTCGGCGGGCCAGGCGGCGCACCCTCCTAGCGGCCCTCTGCGTCGCCCTCGTGTCCGCGGGCATAGGCGGAGTCGCCGGCGCCTACGTCGAGCGCGAGGGGCTCGGCGACGGCGTCCGGCCGCCGCAGGCCGGGCGCGCGCCGGACAGCGTGGCCGGGATAGCCGCCCGCGCCCTGCCCAGCGTGGTCACCCTGCACGTCAAAGGGGCCGACCAGGCGGACACCGGCACCGGCTTCGTCCTCGACGCCCAGGGGCACATCCTCACCAACAACCACGTCGTGGAGCCCGCCGGGCCGGACGGCGAGATATCCGTGACGTTCAGCGGCGGCGACACGGTCAGGGCGAAGGTCGTCGGCCGGGACAGCGGCTACGACCTCGCCGTCGTCCAGGTGCACGGCGTCCACGGACTCACCCCGCTGCCCCTCGGCAACTCCGACGACGTCCAGGTCGGCGACCCCGTCGTCGCCATCGGCGCCCCCTTCGACCTCGCCGACACGGTCACCTCCGGCATCATCAGCGCCAAGGAACGGCCCATCACGGCCGGCGGCGAGAAGAGCGACGGCACCGATGTGTCGTACGTCGATGCCCTGCAGACCGACGCCGCCATCAACCCGGGCAACTCCGGCGGCCCACTGCTCGACTCCCGGGCCGAGGTCATCGGCATCAACTCGGCCATCCGCTCCGCCGGCAGCGGCTCCGGCTCCACGGGCGGCGGCCAGGCCGGCTCCATCGGTCTCGGCTTCGCCATACCGGTCAACCAGGCCGAGCGTGTCGCCGAGGAACTGATCGGCGAAGGCCACGCCACGCACCCCGTGATCGGCGTCACCCTCGACATGGGCTACACCGGCGACGGCGCCCGCATCGACAGCAAGAGCGCGAGCGGCGGCCCCGCCGTCACCCGGGGCGGCCCCGGCGAGCGGGCCGGCCTCAAGGCGGGCGACCTCATCACCGAGGTCGGCGGGGTGCGCGTCCATACCGGTGAAGAGCTGATCGTCAGGATCCGCGCGCACCGGCCCGGCGACCGGCTGCGCCTGACGGTGGAACGGGGCGGTACCAAGCGGGACGTGTCACTCGTGCTCGGCGCGTCGGGGCAGAACTGACGGAAGTCTCACCTTGGGACGGTACCGGTCGGACGCGAACGCCGGGTACCGTTGAGCGACCGAGGACATCGCAAGGAGCGTCAGGTGTTCAATGACATAGGACCACTGGAGCTGGTCACGATCGTCGTGCTCGCCGTGCTCGTCTTCGGTCCGGACAAGCTCCCCAAGGTCATCCAGGACGTGACGCGCACGATCCGGAAGATCCGCGAGTTCTCGGAGAGCGCCAAGCAGGACATCCGCACCGAACTCGGTCCCGAGTTCAAGGACTTCGAGTTCGAGGACCTCAACCCCAAGACGTTCATCCGCAAGCAGCTGGACAACGACGACCTGGGGCTGAAGGAGATCCGCAACGGCTTCGACCTGAAGAAGGAGATGGCCGAGGTCACGGACGCGGTGAACAGCCGCGACGGCGACGCGTCGTCCGCCCCGTCCTCGTCGTCCCCCTCCTCCGGCGGGCGCATCGACATGACCAAGAAGCCCGAGGCCCCCGGCGACGACGAGCGCCCGCCTTTCGACGCGGACGCCACGTAACCGCTGCCACCGCCACCGCCGCCGTCTCACCGACACGCGCACGCGGGCGTACGCCGCGCACGTGACGCGTGTCATAGCGCGCACCCGTCGCGCACGGCCTGAACAGGCCCTTCGCGCGACCCACGCATCCAGCGCCTGCCCTGCGGGTCTCAGCGGTGTGGATATGCTGCCGAGTTGTTGCGCGGACCGGACGCGTACGCCCGAAGGGGGGCGGGTCAGCCCGGTCCGACGAGAGCGAGGAGGCGTCCGGGCAGATGGAGACGACGAGTCGGGTGGGCGCGCAGGCGCCGGCCGCGGAGGGCGGACAAGAGCTCCCCTCCGCCCGGCGTACGGTCGACGGTTACCTGCGGGCGCCCTTCCCGTGGTACGGCCTCGACGAGGCGTTCACGGGGCCGCGCTGGCTGATGCAGGTCGGTACGGCGGCCGACGGCGCCGTCGAGCACGGTTCGATCGGGCACGGGGACGAGCCTTCGGTGCGGGGCGAGACCGGTGCCGCCGGTGAGCCGCGGGAGAAGTTCGCCGTCGTGGTGACGGTCGCCGCGCAGCCGTCCCGGCGCAGCGCGGACGGCACAGGGCTGCTGGAGGCGACCTCGGTGTCCTCGGCGGCATGGCTGGCCGGTGTGGGCCTGCTGTCGTTCACCTGGCCCGGGCAGATGGACCACAGTCTGCGGGACGACTGGCTGGAGCAGCAGACGGAGACGGCGTGGGCCCTCGCCGACGATCTGGACGGAACCGAGTGGTCCAGGCTCTCCCTGCCGGTGGACGGGGCCGCGGCCTCCTTCCACTACCGGGAGTCGGAGTTCGGCTGGGTGCTGGCGGGCACCACCGAGTCGGGGGTCCATCTCGGCGCGTACGGCCGGGGGATGAGCGCGTACGGGCTCGGGTTCGCCGTCGTGAAGGACGTCGCGGCCTACGCATGACACAGGGGCGCCGGTTGAGTTCCGGCGCCCCTTCGAGCCCGCTGTCGCCGAAGTCGGCTCAGAGCCGGCTCAGAACTTGTTCTTCGGCGTGATGCCCAGCGACAGGCCCGACAGACCCCGCTGGCGGCCCCCCAGCTTTCCGGCGATGGCGCGCAGGGCCGAGCCCGCGGGGGAGTCGGGGTCGGTCAGGACCACCGGCTTGCCCTCGTCGCCGCCCTCGCGGAGCCGGACGTCGATCGGGATGTTGCCGAGGACCGGGACCGTCGTACCGGTGGTGCGGGTCAGGCCGTCGGCGACCAGCTGGCCGCCGCCCGTGCCGAAGACGTCGACCATCTCGCCGCAGTGCGGGCAGGGCAGGCCGGACATGTTCTCGACCACGCCGACGATCTTCTGGTGGGTCTGCACGGCGATGGAGCCGGCCCGCTCGGCGACCTCGGCCGCCGCCTGCTGCGGGGTCGTCACGACCAGGATCTCGGCGTTCGGGACCAGCTGGGCGACGGAGATCGCGATGTCACCCGTGCCGGGCGGCAGGTCCAGCAGGAGGACGTCCAGGTCGCCCCAGTAGACATCGGCGAGGAACTGCTGGAGGGCGCGGTGCAGCATCGGGCCGCGCCAGACGACCGGGGCGTTGCCCGGGGTGAACATGCCGATGGAGATGACCTTCACGCCGTTCGCGGACGGCGGCATGATCATGTTCTCGACCTGGGTGGGCCGGCCGTCGACGCCGAGCATGCGCGGCACGCTGTGGCCGTAGATGTCGGCGTCCACGACACCGACCTTCAGGCCGTCGGCGGCCATCGCCGCCGCCAGGTTCACCGTCACCGAGGACTTGCCGACACCGCCCTTGCCGGAGGCGACCGCGTAGACCCGGGTGAGGTTGCCCGGCTTGGCGAAGGGGACCTCACGCTCGGCCTGGCCGCCGCGCAGGGCCGCCGCCAGCTCCTTGCGCTGCTCGTCGCTCATCACGTCCAGGGTGACGTCGACGCGGGTGACGCCCTCGATCCGGGAGACCGCCTCGGTGACGCGCTGAGTGATGGTGTCGCGCATCGGACAGCCCGAGACCGTCAGGTACACGGTGACCGCGACCGCCCCGTCCGCACCGATCTCCACCGATTTGACCATCCCGAGTTCGGTGATCGGGCGGTTGATCTCGGGGTCGTTCACCGTCGCCAGTGCCTCGCGCACCGCGTCTTCCGTAGCCATAAGGACGATGGTACGGCGCGCCGGGGGGCCTGAGGGATGCCCCTCAGCGGTCGTCTGTGTCACGTCCCGGTGGGCGTTCCGCCGGGAATACGACGTGAGCGCCGTGCCCGTCGTGGCGGCGGCGTTCCTCCAGCTCCTTCAGCAGGTCCTGGAGTTCCGAACGGATCCAGTCACGGGTGGCCACCTCGCCCAGGCCCGTGCGCAGCGCGGCGACCTCCCGGGTCAGGTACTCGGTGTCGGCGATGGACCGCTCGTTCTGCTTGCGGTCCTGCTCCAGGTTGACCCGGTCCCGGTCGTCCTGCCTGTTCTGCGCGAGCAGGATCAGCGGGGCGGCGTACGACGCCTGCAGGGACAGCATCAGGGTCAGGAAGATGAACGGGTACTGGTCGAAGCGCAGCGCCACCGGCGCGGCGACGTTCCACAGCACCCACAGGATGATGACGACCGTCATCCAGACGATGAAGCGTCCGGTGCCCAGGAAGCGGGCGATCTTCTCCGACAGCCGGCCGAAGGCCTCCGGGTCCCACTCGGGCAGGATCCGCCGGCGCGGCGGGCGCGGCGGGTGGCGCCGCGCCCCGGGGCGCGGGGGGGGCGGGGGGGCCCGCCGCGCGGCGGCCGGGGGGGCGGGCGGGGCCGCCGGAGCCACTG
>NZ_JBEZBT010000060.1:0-46982 GCF_040647235.1 Streptomyces sp. NPDC042638 | reverse complement strand
GAAGACGCCAGTGGCCAGCAGGTAGACGCCGAAGAGCACGCCGACGACGCGGAGCCGCGAACCGGTGCCCGGGGGCGGCCTCGGGCCGGCGGTCAGGCGGGACGCCGTACAGCGCTGCGGAAGCCGGTGTTGACGGCGGTGAGGCCGCCGTCGACGACCAGGGCGGTCCCGGTGATCCAGGCGGCGTCGCGGGAGGCGAGGAAGGCGACGGCGGCGGCGATGTCGTCCGGTTCACCGACCCGGCCGAGCGGGTAGAGGGCGCGGACGGCGTCGAGATCGTCGTCCCGCCCCTCCCATGCCGAGGTGCGGACCGTGCCCGGCACCACGAGGTTGACGCGGACGCCGCGGGCCGCCGCGTGCCCGGCGAGGGTCCGGGTGAGTGAGCCGAGGCCGGCCTTGGCGGCGCTGTAGGCGTGGTTGCCGAAGTCCTGAAGGCCGTTGACGGAGCCGATGCTGACGATCGCCCCGCGGCCGGAGGCGGCGAGGTGGGGCAGGGCGGCCCGGCAGCAGCGGTGGGCGCCGGTGAGGGTGACGTCCAGGTCGCGCGCCCACCCCTCGTCGGGGTCGTCCTCGAAGAGCGGGACGTCGGGGCTGCAGTGGGCGGCGCTGTTGACCAGCACGTCCAGCGCGCCGAAGGCGGTGACGGCGTGGTCGACGGCCGCCTCGACGGCGGCGCGGTCGGTCACGTCACAGGCGAGGGCCTCGGCGGTGAGGCCGTGTCGGCGCAGGGCGGAGGCGGTCAGCTCGGCCGCCGGCAGGTCCCGGTCGGTCACCAGGACCCGCCCGCCCTCCTCGGCGAGCCGCCGGGCGACGGCGGCGCCGATTCCGCGGGCGGCGCCGGTGACGAGTACCGCGTGTCCTGCGAAGCGCTTGAGATCGGTCATGGGAAGACGGTACGGGGGGCGATCGACATCCTGGGTAACGTGCTTCCATGACGGCGTTCCTGCAGCAACTCCCGGCACTGATAGGCGTGGTGATCGGCGCGGTCGGCTCGTATCTGGCGGTGGTGCGGAGCGACCGGGCGAGGTTCCGGCGTGAGCAGGCGGCCCGTTGGGAGGAACGGCGGCTGGCCGTCTACTCCGAGTACGCGCGCACGCTGAAGCGGGCGGTGACGCTGACGTACCGGGTCGCCGCCCATCTCGGCAACGACCCGCATCCGCATCCGCTGACGCCCGAGCAGGCCGCACCGCTGCTGGCGCAGGCGGCCCACGACCGGGACCCGGCCGGGGAGGCGCTGCTCCTGCTGGGCAGCACGGCGGTGGTGGAACGGGCCCGTGTCTGGGTCGTGACGCTGATGGACATGGAGCGGTTCCTGCGGGAGGAGACCCGCGATCCGCGGGCGTGGCAGAGCTGCTGGAGCGGCAGCGGAACGGCCGTGCGGGCTATTACACGGCCGTGCGCCAGGACCTGGAGCTGCCGCCGGGCCATCCGGCCCGGTGGCCGCTGCCGTCTTCCGCCGACGGTCAGCGGTAGCCCGTGGTGTCCGCCGGCTTCCCCGCGTCCTGCACCTCGACCAGGTACCGCCAGGCGTCGGGCCGGCTGCCGTCGAGGTCGGTGAAGCCGTACACCGGGGCGAGGCCGCCGCTGGAGAGCGACTGCCCGTTGAACCGGGCCACGTCGGGGTCTGCGGCCAGGGCGGCGACGGCACGGCCGGTGAAGCGCGGGGTCTCGGAGATGGCGAAGTGCGGTTCCCGCACCAGCGCGTCGCGCCAGTCGTCCTCGCGGACGCCGAACGCCTCCAGCATGATCTCCGAGCGCATCCAGCCGGGCGTCAGGGCCACGGCCGTCGCCCCGCGCGGGCCCAGTTCGTGGGCGAGAGCGAAGGCCATGCGCAGCACGGACGCCTTGGCGAGGTCGTAGAAGAAGTTCACGCGGTACGTGTCGCGGTTGTAGTCGGCGGTGCCGTCGGTGACCTCCACGACCAGGCCGCCGGGCCGGCGGAGCAGGAGCGGCAGCGCGTGGTGGCTGGTGACGGCGTGCGTCTCGACGGCGAGGCGGAGGAGCCGGAGTCCGTTGTCGAGGTCGTGCTCCCAGACGGGCGTGTTCCACTCGAAGAGCTTCTCGCCGCCCCAGATGTCGTTGACGAGGACGTCGAGGCGGCCCTGCTCGGCCGCGATCCGGGCCACCAGAGCGCGGACGGCGGACGGGTCCAGGTGGTCGACGGCTACGGCGATGCCCCGGCCGCCGGCCGCGGTGCCGAGGTCGGCGGTGTCCTCGACCGTCTCGGGGCGGTCGTACTCGGAGCGCTGGGCGCGGGTGCTGCGGCCGGTGACGTAGACGGTGGCGCCGGCCGCGCCGAGTTCGACGGCGATGCCCCGGCCGGCGCCCCGTGTCGCCCCGGCGACCAGCGCCACCTTGCCTTCGAGCGGTCCTGCCATGTCCTGCCTCCCGTGGGGTGCGACGGTTCGTCGTCCCCCACTGTCACCGGGAAGCCGGACATCTCCTGTCGGGATTCGCATCCGGCTTCGGGCGCCGGCGTCGTGTTCCCGGTCCCGGTCCGGCGGGCGGAGCGGGGGTCAGTGGCCGCGGTCGATCCACTCCTGCAGATGGGGTGCCTCGGCGCCGATGGTCGTGCTGTCCCCGTGGCCGGTGAGGACCTTCGTCTGCGGTGGGAGGGTGAGGAGCCGGTCGCGGATGGAGTCGATGATCGTCGGGAAGTGGGAGTAGGAGCGTCCCGTGGCGCCCGGGCCGCCCTGGAAGAGGGTGTCGCCCGTGAAGACGGTGGCGAGGCCGGGCTCGTACAGGCAGACGGCGCCCGGGGCGTGTCCGGGGGTGTGCAGGACGGTGAGGTCGGCGCCGGCCGCCTCGATGACCTGGCCGTCCTGGAGGTGCCGGTCCGGCTCGCGGTCGGGGTGGGTCTGCCGCCACAGGGTCAGGTCGTCGGGGTGCAGCCAGATGGTGGCGCCGGTGCGGGCGGCGAGTTCCGGTGCCGCGTTGACGTGGTCGTTGTGGGCGTGCGTGCACACGATCGCGGTGAGGCGCCGGTCGTCGACGGCGCGGAGGATGGCCTCGGCGTCGTGGGCGGCGTCGATCACGATCACCTCCCGCTCGTCGCCGACGATCCACACGTTGTTGTCGACGTCCCAGGTGCCGCCGTCGAGGGTGAACTGACCCGAGGTGACGAGGCGTTCGATGCGTACGGTCATCACAGCACCACCACCGAACGCAGGACGTCGCCCTGGTGCATCCGCTCGAACGCCTGCTCCACCTCGTCGAGTCGGACGGTCTCGGTGACGAACGCGTCGAGCGGCAGGCGGCCCTGGAGATGCAGGTCGATCAGCATGGGGAAGTCCCGGGAGGGCAGACAGTCGCCGTACCAGCTGGACTTCAGGGCGCCACCGCGTCCGAAGACGTCCAGCAGGGGCAGTTCGAGCTTCATCTCGGGGGTGGGGACTCCGACGAGGACGACGGTGCCGGCGAGGTCGCGGGCGTAGAACGCCTGCTGGTAGGTCTCGGGGCGGCCGACGGCATCGATGACGACGTCGGCGCCGAAGCCGCCGGTCAGCTCGCGGACCGCCTCGACCGGGTCGGTCTCCTTGGAGTTGACGGTGTGGGTGGCGCCCAGGCCGCGGGCCTTGTCCAGTTTGCGGTCGTCGATGTCCACCGCGATGATCTTCGCGGCGCCCGCGAGGTTCGCCCCGGCGACGGCCGCGCCGCCGACGCCGCCGCAGCCGATGACGGCGACCGAGTCACCCCGGCCGACGCTGCCGGTGTTGATCGCGGCGCCGAGGCCGGCCATGACCCCGCAGCCGAGGAGGCCCGCGACCGCTGGGGAGACGGCCGGGTCGACCTTGGTGCACTGGCCGGCCGCCACCAGCGTCTTCTCGGCGAAGGCGCCGATGCCGAGGGCCGGCGAGAGCTCCTGCCCGGTGGCGGCGAGGGTCATCTTCTGCCGGGCGTTGTGGGTGTCGAAGCAGTACCAGGGCCGCCCGCGCAGACAGGCCCGGCACTGTCCGCACACCGCACGCCAGTTGAGGACGACGAAGTCACCGGGGACGACGTCGGTGACGCCCTCGCCGACGGACTCCACGACACCGGCGGCCTCGTGGCCGAGCAGGAACGGGAAGTCGTCCGAGATGCCGCCCTGCTTGTAGTGCAGATCGGTATGGCAGACCCCGCAGGCCTGGACGCGTACGACGGCTTCGCCGGGACCGGGGTCCGGTACCACGATCGTCTCGACCCGTACGGGCTCGCCCTTGCCCGGTGCGATCACGCCGCGTACTTCCTGCGCCATGGTCTGGTCCCTTCTTCGGTTGCCTTCGCCGCCGACCCTACGCGCGACCGCTCGCCGGCGGGGACGGACCACGACGGTGATCGTGGATCTTTCCGCCACCCCCGACGGGAGTTGAGGCCGGTCACCGGGCCGCCCGCGAGGGGGCCGACTCCCCCTCCGCCCCCGCACAGCGGTGAGGGCCGCCCCCTGCCGGGACGGCCCTCGGTGCGGCGGACGGTCAGGACTCGACGGCCGGCACCAGGCCCAGGGCGGGCGTCACGAGTCCGGCGACCTGCCACAGTTCGCCCAGCCGGTTCAGCTCGCTGAGCTGGTTCAGCCCCCTCGCCTGCTCGGAGACCCGCGGGACCCCGGCCTTGTACTCGGCCGGGATGTCGCTGACGGTGAGCGAGTCGAGCACGGCCATGGGACTGATCTGCCCGGTGGCCGGTGCGCTCGCGTCGGCCGCGTTCGCCAGCGGCGCGGCAAGACCGGTGACCCCCGCGGCGAGACCGAGGGCGGCGACGATACGTCGTGTTGAGATCATGTCCTCAGCAACGGCCCCGGGCCCCGGCCGGACACGGGCGGCGGGACGCGCTCACCCGTGAGGCGGAGCGCGGCGGCTGCGCTTGCCGAGGCCGCCGCGGCGGAGGAGTCTCGAAGAGGGGCCCGTGCGGCTCGCTCCCGGACGGGCCGCGGGCGCCTGAAGGAGGTCATCATGGGTACCGCGACGGGGTCCGCTTTCGACACCGAGACACTACGCCGGGGCATCGAGGGGAACACCGGCAACACCCTTCTGTCGCTCTACAGCGACGACGCGGAGATCCGCATCGTCGACCGCAACAACCAGCCGAGCCACCCCACCGTTCTGCACGGCCGGGGCCAGATCGCCGAGTTGCTGGACGACATCTACAGCCGTGACATGACGCACAAGCTGGACAGGTGCGTGGTCCAGGGCGACCAGGTCGCCTACAGCGAGTCCTGCGAGTACGGGGACGGCACGCGGGTGCTCGCGGAGTCGATGGTCACCCTGCGGGACGGCAAGATCGCCGATCAGCTCATCATCCAGGCCTGGGACGAGTAGGACACCCGGCACGGCATCGGCGGGAAGGAGCGCGGGTCCAGGTCACCTCACGGCTGACCTGGGCCTTCTCGATGCGGGGCGGCAGGGGCCCAAGAGCGTACGAGCTCTCGGCTACGCTGTACGCGGGCCGTGACTGGCGCTGAGGTGGGGCACCACCGGGGAGCGGCCCGTGGTGTCTGCCGCGCGCCTGGGCGAGGAGAATCGATCCAGCTCAGGAGTGTGCAGCATGACCCAGGCCCGTCTGATGGACGGTACCGCGCTCGCCCGTCGCATCGTCGAGAACACCGCGCGACAGGCCGCCGGTCTCACCGAGCGGACCGGTACGGCACCGTGTCTGGCGACCGTGCTGGTCGGCGAGGACCCGGCGTCCGTGACGTACGTCCGCATGAAGCAGAACCGCTGCCGCAAGGCCGGCGTCGACTCGCGTCACGTGGCTCTGCCCGCGGCCACGACCACCGACGAACTCGTCGGCACACTGCGGGAGTTGTCGGACGATCCGGGTGTGCACGGCATTCTGCTGCAGCACCCGGTGGGCGACCACGTCGACGAGCGGGCCGCGTTCGAGGCGATCACGCCGGAGAAGGACGTGGACGGCGTCACCTTCGCCTCGTTCGCCACGATGAGTTTCGGACTGCCGGGCTTCGTCTCCTGCACGCCGGGCGGCATCCTGCGGCTGCTGGACGAGTACGGCGTCGACCCGGCCGGGAAGCGGGCCGTGGTGGTGGGCCGCAGCGCGATCCTCGGCAAGCCGGTGGGCATGCTGCTGCTGGCCCGGGACGCGACCGTGACGTACTGCCACTCACGCACCCGGGACCTGTCGGCGGCGGTCCGCGAGGCCGACATCGTCGTCGCGGCGGTCGGCCGGCCGGGGCTGATCGGCGGGCAGGACATCAAGCCGGGCGCGGTCGTGATCGACGCGGGCTACAACGCGGGGAACGTCGGCGACGTCGACTTCGACTCCGCCGTGGAGCGGGCCGCGCTGATCACTCCGGTGCCGGGCGGGGTGGGGCCGATGACGATCGCCACGCTGCTGGAACAGACCGTCGAGGCCGCCGCCCGGCAGCTCGGCGCCTAGGGCCTGTCTGACAACCGGCTGCCCGACCGACCCCGCCCCCGGCACGCTCCCCCGCCGCCCAGTCCGGCCCGGCCACGCGGAAGCGGAGTCAGGGGTCAGGGGTCAGGGGTTCCCGGGCCGCCGGGCGTCCGGCCGGAGCATCCCCAGCAGCAGCCGGACCAGCTCGTCCACCACCTCGTCCAGCGTGGCGTCCACCCAGCCGGCGGTCCAGTCGTGCAGCAGACCGTTGACGCTGCCGATGAAGGCCGTGGCGGCGAGGCGGTAGTCGCGCGGTGCCGCCTCGCCGCGCGCCACGGCCGCGTCCGCCTCGGCGCGGATGAGGTCGACCCACCGGGCCCGCCGGGCGAGGCGCTGCTCCTCCAGCCGGGGGCTGACGCCGATGATCTCCACGAAGGCGATGCGGCTGCGGCGCGGGTCGGAGGTGACCTCGCGGGCGTAGGCCCCGAAGAGCACGGTGACGCGGTCGGCCAGCGGCAGGCCGTCCGCGTCGGCCAGCGCGGCCACGACGGCCCGTTCCGCCCAGCCGTTGACCTGGAGGTGGAGCGCGGCGAGGAGGTCCTCCAGGGTACGGAACTCCTCGTAGAACTGGCGCGTGGACAGGCCGGCGGCCTGGCTCAGCGCGGCGACCGTGGTGCACCGGTAGCCGGGGGTGTCGCCGAACAGCTGCAGTGCCGCGTCCAGGAAGCGGCGGCGCCGCTCGGCCTGCCGTTCCGCCGCGGACCGGCCGCCGTAGCGTCCTGTCGGCGCTCTGAGCCTGCCCCCCACGCATCCCCCTCCGTCACCCCACCGGTCACCAATCTTGTCGTGCACACATCTTGCCGAGAAGACCACCTGCTCCTTACTTTTCAGTAAGTTCACTGTGAATGCGCCCGTGTTCAGATTCCCCCCGAGGAAAGAGAGCCGTCATGGCTGTCTCCAGAACCAGGCACCTTTGCTCCGTGGCCGCCGCCCTCGTCCTGACCGCCGCCGGTCCGGCGACCGCCGCCTCAGCGGCGTCCGACGCTTCCGACGGCCTGCGCGAGGTGCTGTTCGTCGGCAACAACTGGGACGGCACCGCCGATGTCATCAGGTCCTCCGGCGACTTCGCGAAGGTCGGCCGGATCAACGTCATCCCGGACAGGGACACGCGGATGGCGGAGATCAACGCGGACCCGATCAGGTGGATCTACTTCCAGGCCATCCGCAACAGCGTCGGCGAGGGCCACGACCAGTTCGCCGACGACATGTACTCGACACCGGACGGCCGGTCGGTGGTGGTGTCCCGGCCGAGCTTCGCCGATGTCGTCTCCATCGACCTGGCCACCGGGAAGCTCAACTGGCGTTTCCCGGTCGCCGGATACCGCGCCGACCACATGGCGGTCTCCCCGGACGGCACCCGCGTGGCGGTCTCCGCCTCGACCGCCAACACCGTGCACGTCCTGGACATCGGCACCGGCAAGCAGCTCGGGTCGTTCGCGACCGGTGACAAGCCGCACGAGAACATCTTCACCAGGGACGGCAAGTACATCTGGAACATGTCCATCGGTGACGTCAACACCGCCCTGGACGACCCCGGCTGGGACTGGACCAAGGGCGACCGGCACATCACCGTCGTGGACGCGACGACGTACAAGCAGGTCAAGGTCGTCGACATGCGGCAGCGGCTGGACGCGTTCGGGCTGAAGGACTTCTCCGACGCGGTCCGCCCGGCGGTGTTCTCCCCGGACGAGTCCAAGCTGTACTTCCAGGTGTCGTTCTTCAACGGCTTCCTGGAGTACGACGTCGCCACCGACAAGATCACCCGGATGAAGACCCTGCCGAAGAACCCGGCGACCAGCGAGGACCGCACGACCTGGGTCAACGACTCGCGCCACCACGGCATTTCGATGAACCCCGAGGGCACCAAGCTCTGCGTCGCGGGCACCATGGACGACTACGCGACCGTGGTCGACCGCGCCTCGCTCCAGGAGGGACCGCTGGTCACGGCGTCCAAGCCGTACTGGGCGACGGTCAGCGGGGACGGCAAGGACTGCATCATCTCCGAGAGCGGCGCCGACCAGGTGACCGCCATCGACTTCGCCACGGGCCGGAAGGTGGCGTCGGTCCCCGTCGGCGACCACCCGCAGCGCGTCCGGCTGGGACACGTGCGGGACGGCTGGACCGGCCCGAGCGGCGGTTGAGGGACCCCCGAGTCGTGGTCTCCGGGGTGCCCCCACTCGCTCCGGAGGCCACATAGCGGTCAGCACCGCGCCACCGCCCACGCCGCCGGTTCGGCCTTCGCCGGGGTCGGCAGGAGGCGTCGATCGCCTCAAGAGGCGTCGAGCCGCGAGCACCAGGTACGACGAACCGGCGGCCCGCCACGAGGCTACCGTCGCCGTTGCGGCGATCGGCGTGCGGTCGCGACGTACTGGTCCGACGACAACGCGAACACCCGTACTCGCCGACCGCAGGTGGGATTGACGGTCTCACGGACCGGATGCATGCCCAGTTTGCCCGTGATCCGCTCGGAGGCGTCGTTGCCCACCTGAACGACGCTGACGAGCCGCTCCAGTCCTCGCTCCTCGAACCCGAACCGTACAGCGGCCGCAGCGGCCTCGGTGGCCAAGCCCTGCCCCCAGTGAGAACGTCCCAGCCGCCAGCCGACCTCGACCGCCGGCAGTACCTCCGGCAAGAAGTGGGGCACCGAAAGGCCGGTGAACCCGGCCAGCTCGCCAGTGGACCGGATCTCCACGGCGAACAGGCCGAAGCCCTCCGACTCCCACTCGCTCTCCCACGCCTGCACCCCGCAGCGAGTCTGCTGTTCGTCACGGACGCTGCCGTCACGGATCCACCGCATGACCTCGGGGTCGGCATTGACGGCAGCCATGGGGGCGACGTCTTCCTCGCGCCAGCGACGCAGGATCAAACGGGGAGTCTCAAGTGTGACCATCCCATCATTGTGGATCACACGCCCCGGCGTATTCACGTCCCGGCCGGCGCGCGCTACTGCTGCCAGGCCGCGGCGCTCTGGTCGAAGTCCTCCTTGTAGGCGCGGCGCTGGGTGAGGTGGGACTCGGTCAGCCGCGGGTGTACCGGCGGCTGCCGGGCGGCGGCCCAGAGTTGGATCAGGTGGCGTTCGCCGCGGTCGCCGACGCCGGGCTCCGGGTCAGGGGTGTGGCAGTACAGGCGCATCCGGACCGACGCCGGCAAGTGGTCGACGGGCAGTTGGAGCGGACCGTCTTCGGGTTCGGCCTCTTCGAAGTCTCCGCTGCCCAGGATGTGGATGACGGGGGCGCCCTCGGTGGCGCGCAGGCTCATCTCCTCCGCGGATCCCCAGGCCGGGTCGGTCCAGGGTGGGGGCGGCTCGTCGTGGATCTGGAGGGTGATGGTGATGGTGCCCGTGTCGGTGTCGGTGAGGATGTGCACCGTGTCCGTGCCGATGGGTCCGCACCGCCAGCCGTACGGCCACTCGGGCGGCCATGGGCAGTCCTCGCCGAGTGTGAGGAGGTAGCCGTATGCGCCGGTCTCCGGCGTCAGGGTGGTCTCAGCGATGATCATCCTGGTCTCCTCGCACGGGAGGGGCGCCCCCCGGCTCGCGGGATGCCCCATGTCGTCGTTCCTGCTGACGTCCGATCAGGTTGCCGGAGCGGTCGGCCCCCGCGTGTGGCGGAGGTGTGTTGACTCCCGATTGAGGTTCCGTTCCCTGAGCGTTCAACCGGTGAGTCCTGTCAGTGTCGTGTGTGCTTCCTAGGGTCCATGAGGCTTTCCGAAAGAAGGGGCTCATGGACTCACACCTGGCGATCCGGGCTCGCGGCATCACCAAGTGCTTCGGCGACGTCGTCGCGCTCGACGGCGTCGACCTGGATGTGGCACAGGGACAGATCCACGGTCTGGTCGGTCCGAACGGCGCCGGCAAGACGACGCTGCTCGGCCTCCTCCTCGGCCTGGCCGTGGCCGACAGCGGAACCCTGGAGGTCTTCGGCACGCCGGTGCGCAGGGCGTTCGAAGCGCCCGGCGGTGTCGCCGGGTTCGTGGACGGTCCGGGGCTGTACCCCTCGCTCACCGCGCGGCAGAACCTCGCCGCGCTGGCGGCTCTGCGGGGCGACGACACGCGGTCGGCCGGGATCGACGACGCACTCGGACAGGTGGGGCTCACCGACGTCGCCGACGACCGCACCCGCGGCTTCTCCCTGGGCATGCGCCAACGGCTCGGCCTCGCCGCGGCCCTGCTCGGCAAGCCGCGGCTGCTCGTCCTGGACGAGCCCTCCAACGGCCTGGACCCGGCCGGGAAGAAGCACGTCCACGGTGTTCTCACCCGGCTCGCGCGGGAGGGAACGAGCGTCGTGCTCTCCAGCCACCGCATGGACGACCTGGAGGCCCTGTGTTCCGAGGTCACCATCCTCGCGACGGGGCGGATCGTCTTCTCCGGGCCGCTGGGCAAGCTGGCCACCGACAACCGTGAACTCGACTACCGGCTCCTGACGTCCGACCCGGAGCGCGCACGCCGGCTGGCCGCCGACGCGCCGGGAATCCGCCTGGCCGACGACACCGCGGGACGCCAGGGCGGGGAGGTGCTCGTGGTGCGCGCGCTGGTGGCCGCCCTCGACGACTTGGTGGCGCGGCTCGTCCACGAGGGCATCGCACTGCGCGAACTCTCCCCGCTCGTCTCCCCGTTGGAGGCGGCGTTCCTGGCCCTGACCGAGCAGCGGATGACCGACGCCCGGCAGCAGATGACCGACGCCCAGCAGCAGATGACCGACGCCCAGCAGCAGGAGACCGGTCGATGACCGCAACCGCGAGCCCCACGCCGACCGCCGTACCGCGGGGACAAGCGCACACCACCGCACACGGCCCTGTCACAGTTGCCCGGAGCTACCGCTTCGAAGTCGTCAAGCTGCTCTCCCAGTGGCGGATCCGCCTCCTGCTCCTCGCCTGCTGGATCGCGCCGGCGCTCTTCGTGGCCGGGGTGAGCGCGCAGAGCACGCTGCCCACGGACACCCTCTTCGGCCGCTGGATGCACGCCACCGGGTGGGCGGGGCCGCTGGTGACGCTGGGTTTCGCCGGCACCTGGGCGCTGCCGCTGCTCACCTCCGTCGTCGCCGGCGACGTGTTCGCCTCCGAGGACCGGCTCGGCACCTGGCGCCACCTCCTCGTCGCCGTCCGCTCACCCCGGCGGATCTTCGCGGCGAAGGCACTGGCCGGTCTCACCGTCATCCTGCTGCTCGTGGCCGGCCTGGCCGTCTCCAGCACGGCCGGAGGGCTGGTGACCGTCGGGAACCACCCGCTGGCCGGCCTCGACGGCCACCCGCTCGCGCCGGGGGACGCCGCCGGCACGGTCCTGCTCGCCTGGGCGTGTGTGCTCGCCCCGACCCTGGCCCTCGCCGGAATCGGGCTCCTCGGGTCGGTCGTGCTCGGGCGCTCCCCGATGGGTCTGCTGCTGCCCGCGGTCGTCGCGCCGGCGATGCAGCTCGCCCAGATGCTGCCGCTCCCCGTCGCCGTACGCCTCGCCCTGCCCGGCGGCGCCTTCCTCACCTGGGACGGCCTGTTCACCAGCCCGGCGCAGCTCGCTCCGCTCCTCATCGGCATCGTCGTCAGTCTCCTGTGGGCCGTGACGGCGACGGCGCTGGCCTGTGTCCTCTTCCTGCGGCGCGACTTCACCAACCCCACCGACGACGGCTCCTCACGCCACGCGGTCGTCACGGCCGCCCTGCCGCTGGCGGGACTGCTCGGTGTGACGGTCGCGGTCGTGGCGGCGACGACCACGGCCACCGGCTCCGGGATCGAGCAGGCCAAGGTGCAGCACGCGCTCGCCACCGAGTTCGCCCACCTGTACCGCACACAGACCGCCCAGCTCCGCCGGCCCGCCGTCACCGAAGGCCAGTTGAAGACCGCGGCGGCGTGCACCAAGGCCGGTGTCCGGGACGGCGCCCACGGCGCCGGCAACGACTGGCGGTGCGTCGTCTCCTGGCATCTGCCGGGCGTCGCGGCCACCGGGTCGGCCGTCTACCAGCTCGACATCACGCCGGACGGACGGTTCGTCGCCGACGGCGACGGACCGAAGGAAGTGAACGGCTACTTCCTGGTGCGGACTTCGACCGGAGACGCACCGAACCCGCTGTGGCAGTTCGACGGCAACGTCGACCTGCTCGCCGCCTCACCGGACTCCCCGGACTCCCCGACTCCCTGAACTCCTTCTCTCCGGCCACCCCCCGAAGTCCCCGAATTCCCGAAGGGAATGACGTCATGCAGATAGCACGCCGCCGCAGGCAGGCCGAGACGAAGTACTACGACCTGCTGGGCAGACGTGTCAGCCGCCGGGCCGCGCTCATCACGGCATGCATCACCACGGCCGCCCTGGCCACCGGCACCGCCGTCGCCGAGACCCGCCAGTTCGGCACCGACCAGGTCGGCCAGGTCACCGACAGGGGGCAGGTCGTCTCCGCCGACCAGTACATCGCCCCGTACGGCGACCGCCTCGTCATCGACGACGGCAAGATCATGTCGTCGACGGTCAGCCCGGACGGCGGCCACCTCGCCGCCGCGGTCACCGACGGCGAC
Source organism: Streptomyces sp. NPDC042638 (assembly GCF_040647235.1). Lineage (NCBI taxonomy): Bacteria > Bacillati > Actinomycetota > Actinomycetes > Kitasatosporales > Streptomycetaceae > Streptomyces > Streptomyces sp. NPDC042638. Next base: position 34,097 of record NZ_JBEZBT010000060.1, on the reverse strand, counting down.
GCCGCGCTGGTCGTCGTGGACCTCGCGACCGGGCGGATCAAGCAGCGCGTCGGCACCAACGCCGCCGACGACCTGCGCATCGGCAGCGGCTCCGTCGGCCAGGAAGGCCCGGCGTACTCCCCCGACGGCAAGCAGCTGTGGCTGGGCCAGGCCGACGGCTACACCAAGTTCACCGTGAACGCGGACGGCACGCTCGCCAGCCCGGCGACCGTCAAGATACCGGCCGACGGCGGCAAGCACGCCCTGGTCGCCGCGGCGGTGTTCTCCGCCGACGGCTCCACCGTGTACGCCGCGGTCAACGGCCAGAACCGGGTGGTGGCGATCGACGCGGCGACCGGGACGGTCACACGGAGCTGGGCGGTGGGCAACGCCCCGCGCGGCATGGCCCGGGCCGGCGACAAGCTCTACGTCAGCAACGAGGGCGGGCGCCCCGCGAAGGCCGGGGACTCCACGCTCAACTCCTACGGCACCCAGGTGCCGGCCGACCCGAGGACCGGCGCCACCACCACCGGCACGGTCAGTGTCATCGACCTGGCCGACGCGTCCGCCGCGGTCGGCACCATCGAGGTCGGACTGCACCCGACCGCCGTGTACGCCCAGCGCGGCGCGGTGTTCGTCACCAACACCGCCGACAACAACGTGTCGGTCATCGACACCGCCGACGACCACGTCGTACAGACCATCTCCACCCAGCCGTGGCCGGAGTCCTCGGTCGGGTACGAGCCCGACGCCGTGACCCTCACCGATGACGGCCACCTCCTGGTGACGCTCGGCCGGGCCAACGCCGTCGCCGTCTACCGTTACGTCTCCCCGCAGGAGCCGGTCAGCTACGTCGGCCTCCTCCCGACGGACTACTTCCCCGCCGAGATCACCACCGTGGGCAAGAAGGTCGTCGTCTCCAACACCCGCGGCATCGACGCGCGCCGCCCCGACAGCGCCGGCCACGCCACCCACGACACGACCTCCAGCCTGACGCAGTTCACCCTGCCCAGCGACCGTGTCATCCGCTCCCAGACCGCCAAGGTCTTCCGGCAGAACGGCTGGAGCGCCGGCTCCGTCGCGCTCGCCAAGGGCCACCGCCATGCCAAGCCGCAGCCGGTCCCGGCGCGGATCGGCGACCCGTCGACGATCAAGCACGTCTTCCTGATCGTCAAGGAGAACCGCACCTACGACCAGGTCCTCGGTGACGTCCCCGAGGGCGACGGCGACCCGTCGCTGACGCAGTTCGGCGCGAACGTGACGCCGAACCAGCACGCGCTGGCCGAGCAGTTCGGGCTGTACGACAACACCTACGACATCGGCACCAACTCCGCCGAGGGCCACAACTGGCTCATGCAGGCCGACAACCCCGAGTACACCGAGTCCTCGGCCGGCGAGTACGCGCGCAGCTACGACACCGAGGACGACGCCCTCGGCCACCAGAAGACCGGCTTCCTGTGGACGGGCGCACAGGCGGCCGGCAAGAGCGTGCGGGACTTCGGCGAGTTCCAGCAGTTCCTGACCAAGCCGTCGGGCGCCAGCTGGCAGAACCTGTACTGCGACGCCAAGAACATGGACGCGACCGGCCAGGCCACCGCCTACCCCCTGAACTCCTCCTCACCGATCCCGTCGCTCAACAGCGTGTCGGTGCCGGGGTTCCCGAAGTTCGACACCAGCGTCCCGGACCTGTACCGGTACGAGATCTGGAACCAGGACTTCGAGAAGAACGGCCCGGCGAACCTGAACATGTTCTGGCTCTCCAGCGACCACACCGGTGGCCCGGCCGGCCCGGCCGCCCAGGTCGCCGACAACGACCTCGCCACCGGCAAGATCATCGACAAGATCTCGCACAGCAAGTACTGGAAGGACTCGGCGGTCTTCGTCGTCGAGGACGACTCCCAGGCCGGCCTGGACCACGTCGACGGCCACCGCGCCCCGGTCCAGATCATCAGCCCCTGGTCCCAGCACGGCACCGTCGACAGCCACTACTACTCGCAGATCACGATGATCCGCACCATCGAGCAGATCCTCGGGATCCACCCGATGAACCAGAAGGACAGCGCGGCCACCCCCATGCGGGGCGCGTTCACCCGGCACCCCGACTACACGCCGTTCACCGCGCTGCCCAACCGCACCTCGCTGACCGACGGCCTGAAGACCCCGCCGGCCTGCGGCGTGGACACCCCCGCCGCCCAGGACCCCAAGGCGGCGGCCGTCCCGTCGGCGAAGGTACCGGCGGACAAGGCGCCGCTCGCCGCCGCCTGGGACGCCTGGAAGTCCAAGCAGCACCTGACCGGCCCCCACGCCGTCCCCGACTACGCCAACCCGGCCCAGATGAACCACCTCACCTGGTACCAGACCCACGACTGGACGCGTCCCTACCCCGGTGAGAAGAAGATCTACGCACCGAACGACGTACCCGGCGCCTACATCCCGTCGCCGGAGTCCGACGGCTGACCCGTCACCGTGGTCCGCCGGCTGACAGCCCCCGGACCGGGACGGACCCCTGCCAGGCCGGCCGCCTGCCAGGGGTCCGTCCCGGTCCGGTTCCCGCCCAGGCGGATCCGGATGCCCACCGCCGGCGGCATACGGTCGGCCCCGAACCCGCTGGCGCCGCCACCGCCCCTGCTCGCCGTGCTGCCGACGGGCGTGGATCCCTCAGCACTCGCCGCCGCCGAAGGGCGGACTTAGAGTGACGTACATCACGCCACCCTGGCTGATTCCCGCTCCTGCCTCGCGCGGCCTGGAGGGCGCATGACCCACATCAAGGTGAACGTGGACGGCACGACGTACGAGGACGATGTGGAACCCCGTCTCCTCCTCGCCCACTACCTGCGCGACCGCCTCGGCCTCACCGGCACCCCCATCGGCTGCGACACCTCGAACTGCGGGGCGTGCACCGTCGACCTGGACGGGGCGACCGTCAAGAGCTGCTCGGTGCTGGCCGTGCAGGCGGACGGCGGCGAGGTGACCACGGTCCAGGGGCTGGCTCGCGACGGCGAGTGGACACCGCTGCAACGCGCCTTCCACGAACAGCACGGCCTGCAGTGCGGCTACTGCACCCCCGGGATGATCATGGCGGCGCGTGATCTGCTCCGGGAGAACCCGCACCCCACCTCCGAGGAGGTGCGGCAGGCGCTGGAGGGCAACCTCTGCCGCTGCACCGGCTACCAGAACATCGTCCGCGCGGTACTCGCCGCGGCCGGGCAGGAGACCGGCTCCGGGCACCAGGTCGGCGAGGAGGCCACGGCATGACCGACCAGGCCGTAGCACACGAGATCGGCCGCTCCCGGCTGCGCAAGGAGGACGCGCGGCTGATCACCGGCCAGACCAACTGGACCGACAACATCCAGGTCGCGGGCCTGCTGCACCTGGCCGTCCTGCGCAGCCCCATGGCCCACGCCCGCATCACCCGCGTCGACGTCTCCCCCGCCCTGGAACGGCCCGGGGTCGTCGCCGCGTTCAGTGGCGCCGACCTCGCCGAGGGGCTCGGTTCGCTGCCCTGCGCCTGGCCGGTGACCGAGGACATGGTGCTGCCCGACCACCCGCCGGTCGCCGTGGACGAGGTGCGCCACGCCGGTGACCCGGTCGCCGTCGTGGTGGCCCGCGACCGGTACGCGGCGGCCGACGCGCTGGAAGCGGTCGAGGTCGACTACGACCCGCTGCCCCCGGTCCTCGACCTGGAGGCCGCACTCGCCGAGGGCGCCCCGCTGGTCCACGCCGACAAGGGCACCAACCGCTGCTACACCTGGCCCCTGGCCACCGGCGAGAGCTTCGAGTCGGTCCGGGACCGCGCCGAGGTGACGCTGAAGCGCCGCTACCACCAGCAGCGGCTGATCCCCAACGCCATGGAACCGCGCGCGGTCGTCGTCACGCCGATCGCCGCCTCCGGCGAGTACACGGTCTACTCCGCGACGCAGATCCCGCACATCCTGCGGATCATGCTCGCGACCGTCACCGGCATCCCCGAGCACAAGCTCCGGGTGGTCGCCCCCGACGTGGGCGGCGGCTTCGGCTCCAAGCTCCAGGTGTACGGCGAGGAGGCCGTCGCGCTCGCGGTCGCCCGCAGGCTGGGCCGCCCCGTGAAGTGGACCGAGTCCCGCTCCGAGGGCTACCTCGCGACCCACCACGGCCGCGGCATGATCCAGGACATCGAGGTCGCCGCCACCCGCGAGGGCAGGCTGCTCGGCCTGAAGGTGGACCTCGTCGCCGACATGGGTGCCTATCTGATGCTCGTCACCCCGGGCATCCCGCTCCTCGGCGCCTTCATGTACCCGGCGATCTACAAGATGGACGCCTACGACTTCACCTGCACGGGCGTGTTCACCACCCGCACCCCCACCGACGCCTACCGCGGCGCCGGCCGCCCCGAGGCCACGTACGCCATCGAGCGGATCATGGACGAGCTGGCCGTGGAACTCGGACTCGACCCGGTGGAGTTGCGGCGCCGGAACTGGATCCGGCACGAGGAGTTCCCCTACACCACGATCGCCGGGCTGACCTACGACAGCGGCAACTACGAGGCCGCGACCGACAAGGCGCTGGCCCTGTTCGGCTACGACGGCCTGCGCGCCGAGCAGCGCGAACGCAACGAGCGCGGCGACACCGTGCGCCTCGGCATCGGCGTGTCGACCTTCACGGAGATGTGCGGCCTCGCGCCGAGCCGGGTGCTGCGCGACCTCAGGTACGGGGCCGGCGGCTGGGAGGCGGCGGGCATCCGCATGCTGCCGACCGGCAAGGTCGAGGTCGTCACCGGCACCAGCCCGCACGGGCAGGGCCACGAGACCTGCTGGAGCCAGATCGCCGCCGACGTGCTGGGCGTGCCGTTCGACGACGTCGAGGTGGTGCACGGCGACACCCGGACGGCCCCGCAGGGCATGGACACCTACGGCTCGCGGTCGCTGGCGGTCGGCGGCGAGGCCGTGCACCGGGCGGCGGTGAAGGTGGTGGAGAAGGCGCGCAAGGTCGCCGCGCACCTGCTGGAAGCGAGCGAACAGGACCTGGAGTTCAGTGCCGGGGTGTTCTCGGTGAAGGGCTCCCCGGAGGCGCGCAGGACCATCCAGGAGGTCGCCTTCGAGACGTTCACCTCGCACGACCTGCCCGAGGGTGTCGAGCCCTCCATCAACGCCGAGACGGTGCTCGACCCGGAGAACTTCTCCTTCCCGCACGGCACCCACCTGTGCGCGGTCGAGGTCGACACGGAGACCGGCAAGATCCGGATCCGCTCGTACGTCTGCGTGGACGACGTGGGTACGGTCGTCAACCCGATGATCGTCGAGGGGCAGGTGCACGGCGGGCTCGCCCAGGGCATCGCCCAGGCGCTGTTCGAGGAGGCCGTCTACGACGACCAGGGCAACCTCGTCTCCGGCACCATGGCCGACTATCTCGTGCCGTCGGCGGCGGACCTGCCGGACTTCGTCACCGACCGGACCCAGACCCCGGCGGTCGACAATGCCATGGGCGTCAAGGGCGTCGGCGAGGCGGGGACGATCGCCTCGACACCCGCCGTCGTGAACGCCGTGGTGGACGCCCTGCGGCCGCTGGGCGTGCGGGACGTGCGGATGCCGTGCTCCCCGCACCGCGTGTGGCAGGCCCTCCAGGCGGCGCGGTCCGGTGGCGCCGGCCCGGCGGACGGGACCGGCGGGACGGGGCCCGCGCAGTCCGGCCAGTCCGGGCAGGCGGCCCAGTCCGGTGACATCGGCCAGTACGACCCGTCCGGGAAGGAGGGTCCGGCATGATTCCTCCCGCGTTCGAGTACACCCGTCCGGGCAGCGTGGACGAGGCGGTACGCGCGCTCGCCGACGCCGGCGAGGAGGGCAAGGTGCTGGCCGGCGGCCAGAGCCTGCTGCCGCTGCTGCGCCTGCGGCTGGCCTTCCCCGAGCTCGTCGTGGACGTCGGCCGGATCCCCGAGCTGCGCGGCGTCCGCGAGGACGGCGACACGCTCGTCATCGGCGCCATGACCACGCACCACGAGGTGGTCCACGACCCGCTGGTACGCCGGCACGCCGGCCTGCTCGCCGAGACGACGGCCACGGTCGCCGACCCCGCCGTACGGCACCGGGGCACCCTCGGCGGCTCCCTGGCACACGCCGACCCGGCCGGCGACCTGCCCGCCGTCGCCCTCGCCCTGGACGCGGAACTCGTCGTCGCCGGACCGGGCGGCCGGCGTACGGCCGCGGTGCGGGACTTCTTCGTCGACTACCTGCAACCGGCCCTCGCACCCGACGAACTGCTGCTGGAAGTGCGGATCCCGAAGACGGACGGCTGGAGCTACCACTACGAGAAGTTCCACCCGGTCGCCCAGTCCTGGGCCATCGTCGGCGTCGCCGCACTGGTGCGGCGCGACGACGGGCACATCGCCGAGGCGCGCATCGGTCTGACCAACATGGGCTCGACCCCGCTGCGCGCCCCGGCGGCCGAGGAGGCGCTGTCCGGCGCCGACGGCCCCGATGCCGTGGCACGGGCGGCGCAGGCGGCGGCCGAGGGCACCCGGCCGGCCCAGGACCTGTCCGCCTCGCCCGAGTACCGCCGGCACCTGGCGCGCGTGCTGACCCGGCGGGCGGTGCTGACCGCCACGGGCTGGGGGTGAGCGCCGATCACCGCCATGGACGACCCGGAGCGGGTGCGGGCCCGCCTGGAGGAGACGGGGTATCTCGTCGACGAGGGCCTGGCGATCACCTGCTTCCTGGCCCTGAGGCTGCACCGGCCGCTGTTCTGCGAGGGCGACGCGGGCGTGGGCAAGACCGCGCTCGCCACCGCCCTCGCCGAGGCGCTCGGCGCGCCGTTGATCCGGCTGCAGTGCCACGAGGGCATCGACGCCTCCCAGGCCCTGTACGACTGGGACTTCCCACGCCAGCTGCTGCACCTGCGGGCCGCCGAGGCGGCCGGGGTGACGGACGCCGACCGTCTGGAGGGCGAGCTGTACGGCCGGCGGTTCCTCATCGCCCGGCCGCTCCTGCGAGCCCTGCAGACCCAGCCGTCGGTACTGCTGGTGGACGAGATCGACCGGGCCGACGACGAGTTCGAGGCGTTCCTGCTGGAGCTGCTCTCGGAGTACTCCGTCACCATCCCGGAACTGGGCACGCTGCGGGCCGAGGAGCCGCCGGTGGTCGTGCTGACCTCGAACCGGACCCGGGAGGTGCACGACGCGCTGAAACGCCGGTGCCTCTACCACTGGTTCGACCATCCCTCCTTCGCCCGCGAACTGGCCATCGTGCGGCGCCGGCTGCCCCGGGTCTCGGCTCGGCTGGCCGAGCAGGTCACCGCGCTGGTTCAGGCGCTGCGGGGCGCGGACCTGCTCAAACCGCCCGGTGTGGCCGAGACGATCGACTGGGCCGAGGCCCTGGACGCGCTCGGGGCGAGCGAGGTGGACGCGGAGCTGGCCACGGCGACGCTGGGATCGGTGCTGAAGTACCGGGAGGACGCCGACCGCGCCCGGGGCCTCGATCTCGCCGCGGTCCTGGCACCCCGGGGGGCGTGACGGCTGTGGGTACACCGGGCGGCGCGGCGGACCGGGGGCCGGGAGCGGATGCGGTACGGCCCGGGCCGCCCGGCGTGCCGGGGAGCGTGCCGCTCGCGGCGGACGCCGTGCTGCTGGGCTTCGTGCGGGCCTTGCGGGCGGCCGGTCTGGACGCCGGCAGCGAGCGGCTGCACGCGTTCCTGCGTGCCGTGGAGGCGCTGCGGCCCGGGACGCGCGGCGACGTGTACTGGGCCGGGCGGGCGACGCTGTGCGGAGGGCACGACGACCTGGAGCGCTACGAGCGGGTGTTCGCCGCCTACTTCGGTGTGCCCGGCGCGTCCGCTCGACGCCCGGCGCGCGCCGCTCCCCCGCCGCGGCCCCGGCTCGTCGCACGAGCGGCCGCCGCCGCTCCCCGCGGGCCCGGGGAGGGCCGGCCCACCGGTCCGCCGACGGCCGCCCTCGCCAGTTCCGCCGAGGTGCTGCGGCACCGCGACGTCGCCGCGCTGGACGCCGCCGAGCGCGCCCAGGTGCGCCGCCTGCTCGCCGCGTTCACGCTGCGCGGGCAGGCCCGCCGCTCGGCGCGCCGGCGGCCCGCCCGGCGCGGGCAGGTCGACCCGCGCCGCACCGTACGCGAGTTGCTGCGGCGCGGCGGGGAACCGGCCCGGCTGCGGCGCCACGCGCGCGTGCAACGGCCCCGACGGGTCGTGCTGCTGGTCGACGTGAGCGGGTCGATGGCGCCGTACGCCGACGCGCTGCTGCGGTTCGCGCACGCGGCGGTGCGCGCAGGCCGCACGGAGGTGTTCACCATCGGCACCCGGCTGACCCGGGCCACCCGCGAGCTCTCGCACCGCGACCCGGACCTGGCCATGGCCGCCCTCGCCGCCGCCGTACCGGACTGGCGCGGCGGCACGCGGCTCGGCGAGCTGCTGCGCGAGTTCCTGAACCGCTGGGGGCAGCGCGGGATGGCGCGCGGCGCGGTGGTCGTCCTGCTCTCGGACGGCTGGGAGCGCGGTGATCCGGAGCTGCTGGGCGCCCAGATGCGCCGTCTGCACGGCCTGGCCCATCAGGTGATCTGGGCGAACCCGCGCAAGGCGCGCCCCGGTTACGCGCCGCTGGCCGCCGGGATGGCGGCGGCCCTGCCCAGTGTGGACGCCTTCGTCGAGGGGCACAGTCTCGCGGCGCTGGAGCGGCTGGCGGCGGTGGTGCGCGGTGCATCGGCCGGAGAAGCGGTGGGGAGAGGAGCCGAAGGTGCGTGAGATCCTGCCGGCGCTGGAGCGCTGGTACGCGGCCCGGATCCCGTTCGGGCTCGCCACGGTCGTCGCGGTCAGCCGCAGTGCGCCGCGCGGGCCCGGCGCCGCCATGGCGGTGGGGCCCGACGACGAGGTCCTGGGCAGCGTCTCCGGGGGCTGTGTGGAAGGGGCGGTGTTCGAGCTGGCTCAGGAGGTGGTGGCGAGCGGAGCGGCCCGGCTCGCGACCTTCGGCTACAGCGACGAGGACGCCTTCGCGGTCGGGCTGACCTGCGGCGGCGAGATCACCGTGCTGGTCCGGCCGGTCACCTCCGGGTCGGACCCGGCGTTCGGGGCGGTCGCCGCGTCGGTCGCCGCGGGTGAGCCGGTGACCGTGGCGACGGTGGTCGACGGGCCCGCCCCGCGCGGGGCCTGCCTCGCGGTCTGGCCGGACACCGTGGCGGGCACGCTCGGCACGGTGGGGCTCGATGCCGCGGTCACCGCCGACGCGCGCGGCGAACTCGCCCTCGGCGCCTCGCTCCTCAGGCACTACGGCCCGCACGGGGAGCGGCGTGAGGACACCGTCACGCTGTTCCTGCAGTCGTTCGCGCCGCCGCCGCGGATGCTGGTCTTCGGCGCGATCGACTACGCGGCCGCGGTGGCCCGCATCGGCGGCTTCCTCGGCTACCGGGTCACCGTCTGCGACGCCCGCCCGGTCTTCGCGACACCCAAGCGCTTCCCGGGGGCGGTCGAGGTCGTGGTGGACTGGCCGCACCGCTATCTCCGGCACACCGGCACCGACGAGCGCACGGTGATCTGCGTCCTGACCCACGACCCGAAGTTCGACGTGCCGCTGCTGGAGGAGGCGTTGCGCCGGCCGGCCGCCTACATCGGAGCCATGGGCAGCCGCCGTACGCACGACGAGCGGCGCGAGAGGCTCACCGAGGCCGGTCTGACCGAGGCCGAGCTGGCCCGGCTGCGGTCACCGCTCGGGCTCGATCTGGGTGCCCGCACGCCGGAGGAGGTCGCCGTGTCCGTCGCCGCCGAGATCGTCGCCCTGCGCTGGGGCGGCAGCGGGGCACCGCTCACCGCGACCGCGGGTGCCATCCACCCGCCCGCCGCGGCCCCGTGAGTGCGAGGAGGAAGCCATGGAACTGGAGCACGAGTTCACCGTCCCCGTCCCGGTCGACGACGCCTGGCGGGCGCTGGTCGACATCGACCGGGTCGCCCCGTGCCTGCCCGGCGCGACGGTGGAGGAGTACGACGGCAGGACGGTGACCGGCTCGGTGAAGGTCAAGGTGGGCCCGGTCACGGTGACCTACCGGGGCACCGCCGTCTTCGAGCAGCAGGACGAGGCGGCGCACCGGATGGTGCTCGTGGCGAGCGGCCGGGAGACCCGGGGGCAGGGCACGGCCAGGGCGACCGTCACCGGCACGCTCACCGAGGGCGACGGCGGTACGGCGGTGACGGTGCGGACCGATCTGACGGTGACGGGACGCCCCGCGCAGTTCGGGCGCGGAGTGCTGGCGGAGGTGGGCGACCGGCTGGTGGGACAGTTCGCGGCCTGTCTGGCGGAACGGCTGGGCGAACGGCCGCCGCGGCCCTCCGGTGAGGACCCGGCACCGTCCGTCCGGCAGGAGCCCTCCGGCGCCCGGGAGGAGCCGGAGCCGCTGGACCTGCTGCGTGCGGCCGGACTTCCGGTGGCCAAGCGGGCCGCCGGCGCGGTGGCGGCGGCCGCGGTACTCGCGCTGCTGGCCACGCGCGTACGGCACCGCGTACGAACCCGGCCGGCCCGGACCCGGGGCCGCCGGCGGACCTGCCGGACGGCCCGCCGCCGCTAGGGCCTGCTGGACAATTCCCCTCGTCGCCCGGAGGGCGGCCTCGCGGCGTCAGGTGCGTGCTCCCGGCGCGCCGGGCGTAGGCCCTCGTAGTGGGCGTACTCGGATCTGCGCCCGGGAGTGCCCTCGGCGGCGCTACTCGGGGTCTCCGGCGACGCGCGCGTGCACGTGCAGGTCGTGCCAGCCGTCGGCGTGCAGCAGGGCGCCGCGCCGGGTGCCCTCGGCGGTGAATCCGGCCTTCTCCGCCACCCGGCAGGAGGCGGGGTTGGCCGTCGAGTGGCAGAGGGCCAGCCGGTGCAGGCCCAGGTCGTCCAGGGCCCAACGACTGAGGCGCCGGGTCGCCGCGACCGCGATGCCGCCGCCGCGTGCCTCGGGCAGCACCCAGTAGACGACCTCGGCGGTGCCGCCCGCCAGATCGACGTCGTTGAGACCGGCGAGCCCGAGGGCCGCCCCGCCGATCGGGGCGACGGCCCAGATCACCCCCGTCTCGGCCCGCCGGCGCGCGTGCAGGCGCTCGATCCGGGCACGGGCCTCGTCACGGCCGGCGACGGAGAACAGGTTCCAGTGGCTGATCGCCGGGTCCTGCCCGGCGGTGTGCAGGGCGTCGGCGTCGGCGTCGTCGAGGCGCCAGGGCCGCAGTTCCAGGCCGCCGGGCAGCGGGAGCACGGGCTGCGCGCCGGCGGCGAGACGGCCGGCGGGTACGACGGCGGGTATGCCGGAGCTGTTGATCATCCGGGGATGATGCCACGGCCCGCTACCGCCGCGGCAGGCGGTGCAGGGTGACGTCGGTCAGCGCTCCGTCGGCGACCGTCGCCGTGAGGTAGGTGCAGTGGGGCTGGCGGCGCCGGTCGGTCGGGGAGCCGGGGTTCAGCAGGCGCAGGCCACCGGGGGCGGTGGTGTCCCAGGGGATGTGGCTGTGCCCGAAGACCAGCACGTCGAGGTCGGGGAAGCGGGCGGCGCACCGGGCCTCGCGGCCCTGGGCGGGGCCGGTCTCGTGGACGACGCCGAAGCGCAGGCCGCCCAGTTCGGCCCGGGCCACCTCCGGGAGCCGGGCGCGCAGCTCCGGGCCGTCGTTGTTGCCGTGGACCCCGACCAGCCGGCGGCTGCGGCTCTCCAGCAGGTCGAGGGTGGCGGTGTCGACCCAGTCCCCGGCGTGGAACACGACGTCGGCGTGCGGGAGTTCGGCGAGCAGCTGCTCCGGCAGCCGCTTGGCGCGCTTGGGCAGGTGCGTGTCGGACATGAGCAGGAGGCGCACCCTGTCAGCCTATGCTTTGCGGGCGGTCAGCCGGTTCAGGCCGCGCGCGACGCCGAGTGCCGCGACGCCCGTGCCGAGGGCGGTGGCCACGGGGTGCCGGACAAGGGTCTCCTGCCAGGACCTGGAGTGGGCGCTGTCGTCGAAGACGCCGTGCGCGCCCTGGTCGTCGGCGGGGGTGCGGTCGACCGGTTCGAAGAGGTTGTCGAGCCCGGCCGGCGGGATGCGGTCGGTCTGCTGGGAGTCGAAGCCGGTCCGGGCGAGGTAGCGGTCGAGCAGTGCCGGGACGAGCCGGTTGGCCCAGACGGTGGCCACGGTGGTGGCGCCGACGTAGTACTGCTTACGGCGTGGGTGGTCGGCCGCGTACACCACGCCCCGCGCGGCGACCTCCGGCTGGTAGATCGGCGGTACCGGCATCGGGTGCTTGGCGAGGCGGGAGCGGACCCACTCGAACTGGGGTGTGTTGACCGCGGGCATCTGGGCCACGGTGACGTGCACGTTGCTGCCCCGGTGCAGCAGTTCCGTGCGCAGGGAGGAGGTGAAGCCGTTGATGGCGTGCTTGGCGCCGCAGTACGCCGACTGCAGCGGGATGGACCGCTCGCCCAGCGCCGAGCCGACCTGCACGATCGTGCCGCGGTCGCGGGGAAGCATGCGGGTGAGGGCGGTGCGGGTGCCGTTGACGAAGCCGAGGTAGGTCACCTCGGTGACCCGTTGGAACTCCTCGGCGGTGATCTCCTCGAACGGCGCGAACACGGTGGAGAACGCGCAGTTGATCCAGACGTCGATCGGGCCGAACTCCTTCTCCGCGGCCTCGGCGACGGCTTCCACCCGGGCCGCGTCGGCCATGTCGGCCGCCTGGACGAGCGGGCGCCCGCCGAGGACCGCGACCTCGTCGGCCACCGCCTCCAGGCCGCCCTCGCCGCGCGCGACCAGGACGACGTTCGCGCCGCGCCGGGCGTAGAGGCGGGCGGTGGCGCGGCCGATGCCGGCGCTGGCTCCGGTGATGACGACGGTGGTGGACATGGTCCCCTCTCCTCCTGAACATCCTGAACATCTCGAACGCCTCGAACGCCTCGAACGTCTTGGCCCCTCGGCCCCTCGGCAGCCTGGGCTGTCTCACTCCACCCGGTACGGTGCCGCACGCTCCGCCGCGAGGATCAGCCCCAGGCCCGGTGCCCCGTCGGCGCCCGGTGCGATGCTCCCGCCGCCGGGGTCGAGGACGCCGTCGAACAGGATCCGTTCGATGCGGGCGTGGTCGTGGAACCACTCCAGGTGGCGCAGGTTGGGCACGGCGGCGGCCACGTGGGCGTGGGCGTGGGGTGCGCAGTGCCCGGAGATGTCGAGCCCGCGCGCGTGGGCGAGCGCGGCGGCACGCAGCCAGACGGTGATGCCGCCGCACCGGGTGACGTCGGCCTGGAGGCAGTCGACGGCCCCGGCGCCCAGCATGTGCGCGAAGTACGGCAGGGTGTAGCCGTACTCACCGGCGGTGACGTCGATCGGGGTACGGCCGCGGATGTCCGCGAGGGTCGTGAGGTGGTCGGAGGAGACGGGTTCCTCGAACCAGGTCACGCCGTGGTCGGCGAGGCGGGCCGCGACGCGTAGCGCCTGGCCGCCGGTGTAGGCGCCGTTGGCGTCCACGTACAGTTCGGCCGTGTCGCCGACGGCGGCCCGCGCGCGGGCGACGCGTTCCAGGTCGCGGTCCTCCCGGCCGCCCCACGACTCCCCGATCTTGATCTTGACGCGTGGGATGCCCTGTTCCTCGGCCCAGCCGCGCAGCTGGCGTTCCTGCTGGGCGCTGTCGTAGGTGGTGAAGCCGCCGCTGCCGTAGACGGGCACGTCGTCGCGGGCGGCGCCCAGCAGGTGGACGAGGGGCAGGCCGAGCAGACGTGCCTTCAGGTCCCACAGGGCGATGTCGACGGCGGCGATCGCCTGGGCGGCCACACCGGGCAGTCCGGCGTTGCGCGCGGCCCTGCACATGCGTTCGTTGGCGCGCGGCACGTCGTAGGCGCTCAGGCCGGTGACGGTGCCGGCGAGCAGTTCGCGGACGACGTGGGCGGTGGCGGCGGGCGCGTAGGTGTAGCCGAGCCCGGTGGTGGTGCCGGAGCGGACGGTGACCAGGACGATGGTGGTCCTGTCCCAGGCGAGGGTGCCGTCCGCCTCGGGGGCGTCGGTGGGCACGGTGTACACGGCGGTGTCGACCGCGTCGACACCCGGCTGGTCGCTCATGGTCACCTCCTCAGCCGCCGCAGCCCGCCCACGGCGCCCGCGGCGACGGCGGCCACGGCGGCGGTCGCCGCCCAGCGGGTCGTACGGGACGGCTCCGCCGGCCGGTCGGCCAGGCGTTCCGGGTGGTCGCCGGGCAGGTTGCCGTCGAGGGCGAGGGCCAGGACCTCGGCGAGATGCAGCGCGCGGCGGCCGGTACCGCCCTGTTCGATCTGGGTGCGGCAGCTGAAGCCGTCGGCGAGGACGAGGCTGCCCGGAGCGGCTCCGCGGACGGCGGGCAGGACGCCCTGTTCGGCGACGGCCATGGAGACCTCGTGATGGCCGCGTTCGAAGCCGAAGTTGCCGGCCAGGCCGCAGCAGCCCTCGTCGAGCACCTCGGCGTCGAGCTGCGCGCGGCGCATCAGTTCACGGTCGGCGTCGAACTTCATGACGGCGTGCTGGTGGCAGTGGGTCTGGACGGTCGCCCGGCGGGCGAGCCGCGGCGGCCGCCAGTCGTCGGGGGCGTGGTGGACGAGCTGTTCGGCGAAGGTGCGCGTCTGCGCGGCGAGCCGGGACACGTCCTGGTCGCCGGGCATCAGCTCCGGGGCGTCGGAGCGGAAGACGGCCGTGCAGGAGGGTTCCAGTCCGATGATCGGCGTGCCGGCCTCCAGGTAGGGCCGCAGCACCCCGAGGGTGCGGGTCAGCACCTTCTTGGCGGCGGGGAGCTGCCCGGTGGAGATCCAGGTCAGGCCGCAGCACAGCGGCTCGGTGGGGACGGCGACCCGGAAGCCGGCGTCCTCGAGGACGCGTACGGCCGACTTCGCGATGGCGGGGTGGAAGTAGGTGCTGAAGGTGTCCGGCCACAGCACGACCGTGCGCGGGTCGGCGGGGTCCGGCTGCTCCCGGCCGCGGGCCCGCCACCACTGGACGAAGGACTCCCCGGCGAACACCGGGGCCGAGCGGGCCTCGTCGATGCCGGCGAGCCGCTTGCCGAGTCGGGCCAGACCGGGCGCGTGGAGCGCGGAGTTGACCAGGGCGGGAGCGGCACGCGACAGCCGGGCCCACAGCGGGAGCCAGCCCATGGAGTAGTGGGCCATGGGCCGGATCCGGCCCGCGTAGTGGTGGGACATGAACTCCGCCTTGAGGGTGGCCATGTCGACGCCGGTCGGGCAGTCGGACTTGCAGCCCTTGCAGGCGAGGCAGAGGTCGAGCGCGTCGTGCACCTCGGTGGAGCGCCAGCCGTCCTTGACCGCGGAGTCGGCGTGCCCGTCGAGCATCTCGAACAGCAGCCGGGCCCGGCCGCGGGTGGAGTGCTCCTCCTCCATCGTGGCCCGGTACGAGGGACACATGACGCCGCCGGTGTGGCTGCGGCAGTTGCCGATGCCGACGCAGCGCATCACCGCGCGGTTGAAGGAGTGGTCGTCGTCGGGATAGCCGAAGTGGGTGGAGGGGGTGGCGGGCCGCCAGGCGGGGCCGAGGCGCAGTTGTCCGTCCACGGGGTGGGGGCGGACGATCTTGCCGGGGTTCATCCGGTCGCCGGGATCGAAGAGCGCCTTCAGCTCGCCGAACGCGGTCACGAGCCGTTCTCCGAACATCCGGGTGAGCAGTTCGCCCCGGGCCTGGCCGTCCCCGTGCTCGCCGGACAGGGAGCCGCCGTAGGAGGCGACGAGGTCGGCGGCGCGCTCCAGGAAGCGCCGGAACCCGGCCACGCCCTCGGCGGTCGTCAGGCCGAAGGGGATCCGGGTGTGGACGCAGCCCTGTCCGAAGTGGCCGTACAGGGAGGGGTGGTCGTAGTCGAACTCCTCGAACAGCCGCCTGAGGTCGCGCAGGTAGTCGCCGAGCCGTTCGGGCGGTACGGCGGAGTCCTCCCAGCCCTCCCAGGTCTCGCGGCCGTCCGGCGGGCGGGCGGTCACGCCGAGTCCGGCCTCGCGGGCCTTGAGCATCTTCTGCTCGCGCTCGGGGTCGTCGGAGAAGGCCACGTTCGCGTCCTTCTCCCCGCGGCCGATGGCCCGCAGCAGGGCGTGCGCCTGTGCGTCGACGTCCTCCTGGCTGTCGCCGCTGTACTGCACCATCAGCCAGCTGTCGCCCTCCGGAAGCACGGCGAGCGACTCCAGGAAGGCGCCCTCCTCGCGCATCAGCTGCGCCATGCGCCCGTCCAGGGCCTCCAGCTGGGTGGGCGAGCAGTGTTCCAGCAGGCGGGGGACGTCGTCGGCGGCGGCGCAGATGTCGTCGTAGCCGAGGACGAGCAGGGACTGGTACGGCGGCACGGGCACGAGGTCGAGCTCGGCGCGCAGGACGGTGACCAGGGTGCCCTCGCTGCCGACGAGTGCCTTGGCGACGTCGAAGCCGTTCTCGGGCAGCAGGGAGTCGAGGTTGTAGCCGGAGACGCGGCGCGGGATCTTCGGGTAGCCGCGGCGGATGTCGGCCAGGTACTCGGTGGCGATGCGGTCGAGGCCGGTGTAGATCTCGGCGAGCCGGCCGCCCCCGGCGACGATCCGGTCCCGCTCGTCGGGCGGGGTGGGGCCGACCCACGCGCGCTGCCCGTCGTAGGTGAGGATCTCCAGGCGCCGGACGTTGTCGACGGTCTTGCCGTACGCCTGGGCGGAGGCGCCGCAGGAGTTGTTGCCGATCATGCCGCCGAGCGCGCAGTGGCTGTGGGTGGACGGCTTCGGGCCGAACTGCAGTCTGTGGCGGGCGAGACGGCGGTTGAGTTCGTCCAGGACGATCCCGGGCTCGACCACGCAGGTGCGCCGCTCGGGGTCGACGGAGAGCACGCCGGTGCAGTACTTGCTCCAGTCGATCACCACGGCGGTGTTGGTCGTCTGTCCGGCCAGGCTGGTGCCACCGCCCCGGGAGAGGACGGGGGCGTCGAAGCGCGCGCAGACGGACACCGCCCGCGCGCCCGCCTCCACGGTGCGGGGTACGACGACACCGAGCGGGACCTGCCGGTAGTTCGAACCGTCCGTGGCGTAGGCGCCGCGGCTGCCCGCGTCGAAGCGGACCTCGCCGTCCACCTCGGCCCGCAGGGCCGCCTCCAGGCCGGACCTGTCCGGAGGGGTCATATGGGCTCCCTTGATCTTCACCGACGAGCTGCCCTGTCCGCGGCGGGCGAGTACCCGGCAAATAGTCAGGTAAAACTGAACAGTCTCAACTGGACAGCTGGCGCTGCCGGTCATAGTGTGGCCGCCATGGCCGACATCTCCGACTCCGCCGCCCGTGCCGCGCGTGATCTGCGCGTGGTCTTCAGCAGACTGCGGCGCCGTATCCGGGAGGTGGCGCAGGACGCCGACCTCAGCCCCTCGCAGGAGTCGGCGCTCACCCTCGTCGGCAAGCACGGCGCGGCCACGGCCAGTGCGCTCGCCGCCGCCGAGGGGGTGCGCCCGCAGTCCATGGCCACCACGCTGGCCGCCCTGGAGCAGCACGGGCTGATCCGCCGCGCCCCCGACCCCGACGACGGCCGCCGTCAGCTGGTCACACTGACCGACACCGGCCGGGCCCGCACCGAGGGCAACCGGCAGGTGCGGGAGGAGTGGCTGGCCCGCGCCTTCCAGGACCGCTACACCGAGGAGGAGCGGCAGACGGTCCTCGCGGCGCTGGAGCTGATGGACCGGCTGTCCCGGCCGTGACACCGAGGCTCGCCGCGGGCGCCGGGACCACCGGCGTCTCCTGCCGCCGCCAGGCCCCGCCCGACCGGATCACCCGAGGCGGCGGGACGGCTCCGCTTCTTCGCGCACCCGGCGCGCCGGGTGCGTCCTCCGCCCCCGCGGCGTCGCACCCGCGCCGCGCCGACCGGGCCCGCGCCGACCGCGGGCCGCACGGCCCGGCCCTGTTCCCGCCCGCCGGCTGCGCGCCGTAGCCGGCGGCGCCCCTGCCCGGCCGTTCTCCCGGCCGGCTCACTCTCACCGCCCCGAACCATCCGAAAGGCCTGACCGACCCATGTCGCTCACCACGCTCGACCCCCGTACCGCCCTCGTCGCGATCGACCTGCAGCACGGCATCGTGGCCATGCCGACCCAGCCGTACCCGGGCCCCGAGGTCGTGTCCCGCACGGCGGGGCTCGCGGACGCCTTCCGCTCCCACGGGCTCCCCGTGGTCCTCGTCCGGGTGTCCTTCGCGGCCGACGGGGCGGACGCCGTGCCCGGCCGCACCGAGCGGCAGGCGCGTGGGCTCGCCTTCCCGGAAGGCTGGGACGTCGTCGTCGACGAACTGTCCGGACACCCCGGTGACATCCAGGTCACCAAGCACAACTGGAGCGCCTTCCACGGCACCGACCTGGACGTCCAGCTGCGCCGCCGCGGCATCACCCAGATCGTGCTGACCGGGATCGCCACCAGCATCGGTGTCGAGTCCACCGCGCGCGACGCCTACGCGCACGGCTACCACGTCACCCTCGCCACGGACGCCATGGCCGACGCCGACGCCGACGCGCACGCCAACAGTGTCGAGCGGATCTTCCCGCGGCTCGGCGAGAGCGGCACGAGTGCCGAGATCCTGGAGCTGCTGGCCAAGACGCGCGCCTGACCGGCCGCCCGCCCACCCGCTGGTGCCGCGGCCTGCCGGGGAGCGGACCTGGGCGCCGTGCGCCTGCCGGCCGCCGGCCCCCAGGTCAGTCCTCTCAGTCCTCGCCCCGCACTATGTGGTCGTCGGCCGAGGCGTCCCGCTGTCCGCCGGACGGCCGGTCCAGGACGGCGGGGAGGCAGGTGCGCACACCGCGGCCCTGCCGGCGGTGGGCCTTGGCCCATCCGGTCTCGGCGTAGGGCAGGGCGGGCTTGTCACTGCTGTGCGCGGTCACGTCGTTCAACTTCCTTCTGCGCTGGGTGCCCGCCGGGTCCCCGCCACGGGGCCCCGGCAAACCCGGGCGCGCGACGGCGGTCAGGTCCGGCCGCCGCCACCGCCGCCGAAGGACCCGCTGGAACCCGATGACCAGCGACTCCGGCTCTGGTCGTCGGCGCGCTTGGTGCCGACGTTGCCGAGCTGGTGCGGGGTGAGACGTTCACCGTCGTCGCCGGCCCGGGGCACCTCGTCGGGCTCGCGCACCTCACGCGTCTCACGGACCGGTCCGGACGCAGGCATCCTCGGCTGCTCCTCGGGCCTGGGCGGTCCCGGTTCGCGTCGGCGCACCTTCACCCCAAGCCGGAAGGCATAGATGAGCCCGGCGACGCAGACCACGCCGACGGCCAGAATGGCGATGTAACCGAAGATCTGTGCACCGGAAGCTGCTTCGTACATGGCACTGTCCATGGACGCCGGGTACCCGGAGGGCGGCCTGGAATGCCCGGCGCGGTGACCCTCAGCCGATCGGCCCACCCGGCCGTACCCACCCCCTCGGGCGTGCAGGGCGTGGCGTGAGCGGGGCTCCGGCCGCCGGGAGTAGCGTCACCCGCGATGACCGAATCGCCGCAGATGTCAGAAATCACGGAGATCACCGCCCGGTACGCGGCACCCGCCCCGCGACCCGGCCGGACCCTGCTGCGCTGGGTCTCCACGACCGACCACAAGGTGATCGGCCGCCTCTACATGGTCACGGCGTTCTGCTTCTTCCTGCTGGCCGGGCTGCTCGCGCTCGCCATGCGGGCCGAACTGGCCCACCCCGGCCTGCAGTTCCTGAGCGAACAGGGCTACGACCAGTTCTTCACGATCCACGGCACGATCATGATGCTGCTGTTCGCGACACCGATGTTCGCCGGGTTCGCCAACGCCGTCATGCCGCTGCAGATCGGCGCCCCCGACCTGGCCTTCCCGCGGCTGAACGCGCTGTCGTACTGGATGTACCTGTTCGGCGGCCTGATCGTGGTGTCCGGTTTCCTGGTGCCGGGCGGGGCGGCGGCGTTCGGCTGGTTCGCCTACGCGCCGCTCAACAGCGCCTACTTCTCCCCCGGCGCGGGCGGTGACCTGTGGGCCATGGGACTGGTGGTGTCGGGCGTCTCGACGACGCTGACCGCGGTGAACTTCATCGCCACGATCATGTGCCTGCGCGCGCCCGGCATGACGATGTTCCGGATGCCCATGTTCACCTGGAACGTGCTGTTCACCTCCGTCCTGATCCTGCCCGCGTTCCCGGTGCTGACGGCGGCCCTGCTGGCACTGGAGGCCGACCGGAAGTTCGGTGCGCACGTCTTCGACGCGGCGAACGGCGGGGCACTGCTGTGGCAGCACCTGTTCTGGTTCTTCGGGCACCCCGAGGTGTACATCGTGGCGCTGCCGTTCTTCGGGATCGTCTCGGAGATCATCCCGGTCTTCTCCCGCAAACCGCTGTTCGGCTATCTGCCGATGATCGGGGCGACCACCTCGATCACCATGCTGTCGGCGGTGGTGTGGGCGCACCACATGTTCGCCACCGGCGCGGTGCTGCTGCCGTTCTTCTCGGTCATGTCGTTCCTCATCGCGGTGCCCACGGGCATCAAGTTCTTCGCGTGGATCGGGACCATGGTGCACGGATCGGTCTCGTTCGAGACGCCGATGCTGTGGTCGCTGGGATTCCTGGTGTCGTTCCTGCTCGGCGGGCTGAGCGGAGTGCTGATCGCCTCCCCGCCGCTCGACTTCCACCTCACCGACACCTACTTCATCGTGGCGCACCTGCACTACGTGCTGTTCGGGACGGTGGTGTTCGCGATGTTCGCCGGCTTCTACTTCTGGTGGCCGAAGTTCACCGGGAAGATGCTGGACGAGCGGCTCGGCAAGGTGCACTTCTGGCTGCTGTTCCCGGGGTTCCAGCTGACCTTCCTGGTGCAGCACTGGCTCGGCGAGCAGGGGATGCCCCGCCGGTACGCGGACTATCTGCCCGCGGACGGCTTCACGCTGCTGAACACCCTGTCGTCGGCGGGCGCGTTCGTGCTGGGCGTCTCCACGCTGCCGTTCCTGTACAACGTCTGGCGCACCGCGGCCAAGGGCGAGAAGGTCACCCTGGACGACCCCTGGGGGTGGGGCCGTGGCCTGGAGTGGGCGACGTCCTGCCCGCCGCCCCGGCACAACTTCGTGGCGCTGCCCCGCATCCGGTCGGAGTCGCCCGCCTTCGACCTGCACCATCCGGAGGTCGAGGCCCCGGCCGGGGAGGAGAGGGCGCGATGAAGGTGGAGGCGATGCTGTTCGGCGGCGTGGCGCTGTTCTTCGCCGGTTCCGCCACCCTGTACGGGGTGTGGTCGCGGGACGCGACGGGCACGACCGCGCTGGTCGTCGCGTGCGGGATGGCGGCGCTGGTCGCCTTCTTCTGTCTCGTCCAGTACCGGCGCCGGGGTTCGCGCCCGCAGGACCGCACCGACGCGGAGGTGGCGGACGGGGCCGGTCCGGTGGCCTTCTTCCCGGACGAGAGTGTGTGGCCGCTCGTCACCGCGCTGGGGTTCGCGGTGACGGCCTCCGGTGTCGTCTACGGCCTGTGGCTGTTCCTCATCGGTCTCGGCGTTCTGGCTCGCGGTCTGTCCGGAATGGTGTTCCAGTACGCGCACCGGTGAGCGGCCTGCGGGGTGCGCCGGGCCGGAAGGTCCCGACGGGTCCGTGGTCGCTCTCGTAGCCGCCGGCGACGGTCTGCCGGATCTCGCCGGTGGGCACGCCCTCCACGAGACGTTCACGCTCGGCCGCCGTCAGGGCCCGGCACAGCCACCGGGTGACCAGGAAGGCGAGTACGGGCGCCACCACCAGGGCGATCCGCAGCACCCAGGTGAGGGCGTTGACGGAGACGCGGAAGGTGAAGGCGATGATGTCGTTGCCGCCGGCCAGCAGCAGCACGCCGTAGAAGACGGTGCCCGCGACGCCGAGGGCGGTGCGGACGGGACGCTCGCGCGGCCGGTCGCACAGGTGCTGCTCGTGGTGCCACTCCCCCGTCAGCCGCTGCTCCACGAACGGGTAGGCGTAGAGGACGGCGAACAGCAGGCCGGGCAGGACGACGGCCGGGAGCAGGACGTTCCACATGAACGTGTGCCCGGCGACCTTCGACTCCCACGGCGGTACGAGCCTCAGCGCGCCCTCCAGGAACCCGACGTACCAGTCGGGCTGGGAGCCGGTGGAGACCAGGTCGGGACGGTAGGGGCCGTACTTCCAGACCGGGTTGACCTGGGCGAGGCCGGAGAGCAGGACGAGAACGCCGAAGACGGTCAGGGACAGACCGGTGGAGGTGGCGGTGAACTGCGGGTAGAGGGGTTTGCCGACGACGTTGCGGTTGGTGCGGCCGGGGCCCCGCCACTGGGTGTGCTTGAGATGGAAGACCAGCACCAGATGCACCGTCACCAGCGCGATGAGGGCGCCCGGCAGCAGCAGGATGTGCACCGGGTACAGGCGGGTGATGATGTCGTGGCCCGGGAACTCGCCGCCGAAGACGAAGAAGGCCGCGTACGTGCCCACCAGCGGGATCGACGCCATGATGCCCTGCGCGATGCGCAGCCCGGTCCCGGAGAGCAGGTCGTCGGGGAGCGAGTAGCCGGCGAAGCCCTCGGCGAGCGAGACCACGAACAGGGTGAGCCCGATGACCCAGTTCAGCTCCCGCGGCCGGCGGAAGGCGCCGGTGAAGAAGATCCGCAGCATGTGCAGGCCGATCGCGGCGACGAAGACGAGTGCGGCCCAGTGGTGGACCTGCCGCATCAGCAGGCCGCCGCGCACATCGAAGCTGATGCGCAGGGTGGAGTCGAACGCGGCCGACATGCGCACTCCGCGCAGCGGCGGGTAGGAACCCGCGTGGACGACCTCACGCATCTCCGGCTGGAAGAAGAACGTCAGCCACACGCCGGTCAGGACCAGCACGAGCAGGCTGTACAGGGCGAGTTCGCCGAGGAAGAACGACCAGTGCTCCGGGAACGCCTTGCGCAGCAGCGAGCCGCCCTCCAGGACGGGCAGCCGCGCGTCGGCGGCGTCCACGAGCCGCTCGGCGCGGCGGCCGGCTCGGCTCAGGGGCTCTGCGTCGCGCCGGCCGGTTCGATTCACGGGCTCTCCGTCGCGGCGGCCCGCTCCACCTCGGCCTCCACCTCGGCCCGTGCCCGGCCCGTCTCCCTGGCGTACTCGCTCACCGCCGTCTGCACATCGCGGGCCAGGTCCCGCCAGGCCCGCAGGGCCGTCTCGTAGGTGCCCGACTGCGCCCCGGTCATACGCTGCTCGGCCGGTGGGCCGTAGGTCTGCCGCAGGTCCTCGACCGTGGCGCGGGCCGCTTCGGCCGCGCGCTGCTTCTGCACCAGTTCCTCGAAGTCGTGTGCCACATCAACCGACCCTAGGCACAGGCGCCGGACCGCGCCTCCCCACGCTGCCGAACGGCTCTCTCCCGCACCCGAGTGGCGGCTCAGCCGTCGGCCACGAGGTCCGCCCACACCTGTTTGCCGCCGCTGACCGGGACCGTCCCCCAGGCCTCCGACACGGCCTCCACCAGCAGGATGCCCCGGCCGCCGGTCGCCTCCCAGCCGATGCTGGTGGGCTGTACGGGGCTGCGCGGGCAGGAGTCGGCGACGGCGAGCCGCAGCCGGCGGCCGACCAGGCTCATGTCCAGCCGGACCGGGCCGCCGGTGTGCACGAGGGCGTTGGTGACGAGTTCGGAGACCACCAGCAGGGCCGCGTCGACCGTGTGCTGGGGCACGTCCCAGGCGCGCAGGGTGCGCCGGGTGAAGCGGCGGGCGTGCCGGGCCGCCTCCGGCACCCGCCACACCGTCCAGCTCTCCCGCAACGGCCGTACGGCCATGCCGTCGTAGCGCATCAGCAGCAGGGCCACGTCGTCGCCGCGGTGGGCCCCGGTGAGCAGGGCGTCGGCGACCAGGCCGAGGTGGGCGGGGTCGGCGGCGGCCAGTTCGCGGGCCAGGCGGTCCATCCCGGCGTCGAGGTCGGCGTCGTGGGTCTCCACCAGGCCGTCGGTGGTCAGCGCGAGCACGGTGCCGGGCCGGAGCCGCAGCGGGGTCATCGGGAACTCCGCCTGGGTCAGCACCCCGAGCGGCGGACCGCCCTCGGTGCGCAGGATCTCGGCGGCACCGTCCGGGTGGCGCAGCACCGGCTGCAGATGCCCTGCGCGCACGCACCAGGCGGTGCCCCGCTCCATGTCGACGTCGAGGTAGGCGCAGGTGGCGAAGAGGTCGGTCTCCATGTCCAGCAGCAGCCGGTTGGCGTGGGCGACGACCACGTCCGGGGCGTGGCCCTCGGCGGCGTAGGCGCGCAGCGCGGTGCGCATCTGGCCCATCAGCGTGGCGGCTCCCGCGTTGTGTCCCTGGACGTCGCCGATGACGAGGGCGACGTGGTTGTCGGCGAGCGGGATCACGTCGTACCAGTCCCCGCCGACCTCCAGACCGGCCGTGGTGGGCAGATAGCGGGCGACGGCGACCGCGCCGGGCAGCCGGGGCAGCCGGCGGGGCAGCAGGGTGCGCTGGAGCATGCCGACGAGCTCGTGCTCGGCGTCGAAGGCGTGGGCGCGCAGCAGGGCCTGGCCGGTCAGGGCGGCGCTGGCGGTGAGCAGGGCGCGTTCGTCGGGGGCGAAGTCGTGCGGGCTGTCCCAGCCGATCAGGCAGGCGCCGGCCAGCCGGCCGCCGGCGGGCAGCGGCAGCACGGCGAGGCCGCCGGGGCCGACCTCGCCGAGGGCGGGCTCCAGCACGGAACCGGCGGGCCAGATCCGGGCGCGGCCCTCGCGCAGCGCGGCGGCCAGGGTGGGCATGGCGCGCACCGGCGCGTCGGGCCACTCGGTGCGCCACTCGCTGCGCCACACCTCGGGCCACGCCTCGGGCTCGGGCGGGTCGAGGACGGTGACCACCAGCCGGTCGTTCTCCAGTTCGGCCAGGGCGATCCGGTCGGCGTGCAGCGGTGTGCGCAGGGCGGCGACGACGGCCCGGCCGACGTCCTTGACGGTGCCGGCGGTGGCGAGGGCGGCGGCCAGGCGCTGAACCCGGGCGACGTCGGTGACGTCCGAGCGCAGGGTGGAGGCGTCGGCGACGGTGCCGACGAGCCTGGCGGGCCGGCCCCCGCCGCCGGGCAGCAGCCGGCCCCGCAGCCGCAGCCAGGCGGGCGGCCCGGCGGCCCGCAGGATGCGGAACTCCAGCTCGCGGTCGCCGATGGACATGTGGTCGGGCTCGACCACGGACATCAGCGCGGGCAGGTCGTCGGGCACCGTGCGCCCCAGCAGGGTCTCCACCCGGCCGTCGAAGCTCTCCCGGCCGATCCCGAACAGCCGCAGGATTCCCGCGCCGACCTCGATCCGGCCGGTGTCCATGGCCAGGGTGAAGGCGTCCTCGGGCAGTTCGCCGGTGTCGTGGGCGTCGGCCGGGACGGGTACGGCGACCGCCCGGGCGATCAGCTCCAGGCAGGACCGGTCGTCGGTGCCGAAGCCGCCGGGATGCTCGCCGGCGGCCAGCAGACAGCCGGCGCCCGCCGGGCCGAGCGGCAGGACGGCCACGGAGAACGCGACCGGGGAGGGGGTACGGCGCGCGTCCGGGCCGTCGGCCAGCTCGACGGGGCCGAGCCACAGCGGCTGTCCGGTGCGGTGCACCTCGGCGACCGGGGAGGTACCGGCGGCCGGGTAGCAGTCCCGCAGGCCGTACAGGGTGCGGGGCAGGCCGGCCGACTCGGCGAGGCGGAGCAGCGCGGGGTCGTCGCCGGGCGTGTACACCCCGGCGAAGGCCGCCCCGGCGAACACGAGCGCCTGTTCCAGAACCCGGCGGAGCCGGTCGGGGGTGACCGGCTCGGCCGTCAGCGAGGCGAGGGCGACTTCGGCACGCTCCACCCTGGTTCCGCTGATCGCAGCGCCCTCACTCACCACGTCGCCATTACAGCGCGTGTGAGCCACCTGCGCAGCCCCTGTGCACGTGAGCGGTTCCCGGTGGCGGCCGCAGCGGGGTACGGAGGTCAGGCGGCCGGCGTCCGGATGCCCTTGCTGAGGGTGGCCGTCACCGCGGCGGCGGTGACCAGCAGGGGGAAGACCAGCATCGCCGGTCCCGGGCTCCACCGGGCCAGCAGCGCGCCGGCCAGGACAGGGGCGAGCGCGGCGGCCGAGCCCGCGGCGAGCAGCACACCGCTGACCACACGGCCCTGCAGATGGTCCGGTGTGACGGCGGCCTGACGGCCGAAGAGCGCGGCGTTCGCCGTGGGCCCGAGGAACACGGCGAACGCCAGCGGTACGGCGGCCAGGACGGAACCGGCCAGCAGGGTGCTGACCGCCATCAGCGCGGCGGTCGCCCAGCACAGCAGCGTGATCAGCACGGGCAGCCGCAGCCGCCGCTGGAGCGCCGGGGCCGCGAAGGCGCCGAGGAACCCGCCCAGGGCGAAGACCGTGCCGGCGAGGCCGACCAGGAACGGGGAGACGCCGGCGCGGCGGAGCGCGAGGGTCATCGCGAAGATCATGCCGGTGAAGGCCATGTTCAGCGGGGCGGCGATCACCAGCAGGGCCCGCAGGAACGGATGCCCGAACAGGAAGCGCAGGCCCTGCGCGGCGGAGGCGCCGGCGGAGGGGGCCGCCTCCCGACGGGCCTGCTGGAGAGGGCGCCGGATACGGGAGACGGCCACGAGGGAGAGCAGGAAGCTCAGCGCGTTGCCGAGGAAGGGCAGGGCCCGGCCGAGCCCGAACAGCAGGCCGCCCAGCGGCGGTCCGGCCAGGGAGACGCCGTAGGTCCGTGCCTCGTTGCGGGCCACGGCGGAGGTGAGCTCGCCGGGGCGGACCAGGTTGCGCACCGAGGCGTGCTCGGCGGTGCTGAAGACGGCCGTGGCGGCGGCACCGACGACCACCACCGGGAGGATCACCGGCAGGCTTGCCGTGCCGGCCACGACCGCCCAGCCGAGGAGGGCGTACACGGCGAGCCGCAGCACATCGCAGCCGATCATCAGCCGGCGCCGGTCGAAACGGTCGGCGAGGACGCCGGCCGGCAGCCGGCACAGCAGGGCGGTGACGAGCCCGGCCGTGCCCACGAGTCCGGCCCGTGTCGGGGACCCGGTCCGCTCAAGCACCAGCAGGGGCAGGGCCAGATCCACCATGGCGCCGCCCAGGTCGGACAGGCACTGCCCGGTCCACAGCAGGTTGAAGTCGCGGTTGCGCCACAGCCCCGGCGGCTGCCCGGTCTCCGCCACCGCCTCCGCGGCGCCCTCACCGGCGGGCGGCCTGCTCATACCGGGTCCTCGACGGCCGCCGCCCGGACGCCGCCCTCGGCGCCGGCCGCACCCTCGGCACCCGCCGCTCCGCCCGGGTGCGTGGTCGGGATGACCAGGAGCTTCGTCACCGAACCGTCGTCGCCGACCACGTCCCGGACGTGGCGGAAGCCCAGGCGGCGGCACATGGCCAGGCTGGCGGTGTTCTCGGCGCCCACCATGCCGTACGCCTCGCGGAGACCGAGGTTGTCGGCGGCGTGCCGGAGCAGGCCGCGCACCGCCTCGCCGCCCAGTCCGTGCCCCCAGTACGCGGGGGCGAGCGCGGTGACCAGCTCGTGGCCGTCGACGTTGCCGGTCGGCTTCACCTCGGCGTGGCCGACGTAGGCGCCCGCCAGCCACAGCCCCCACACGTCGAACCGGCGCTGGGGGTAGATGTCGGTGAGGATGGCGCGGAAGACCTCGCGGATCTGTGGTTCGGGTACGAGGTCCTGCCCCATCCAGCGGCACACCTCCTCGTCGCGCAGCAGGGCGACGAAGACGTCCTCGTGTTCAGGCCGGTAGGGGAGGAACTCCAGGCGTTCGGTGCGCAGTGCAGGGGTCATGGCGGGCTCCTCGGGAGTGATGCGGTGCGGTGGGGGCCGAGGGCGGTGGGGCACCGTGACGGCGACGCGTGGGGGGGAGGAGGGGGCGCCGGGCCGGCGCGGGTGCGGCCGGCCCGGCGTGCGGGTGTGAGGTGGGGCCCCGGTCAGGCTCCGGTGCTCTCCATGCGCTCGCGGAGGCTCTTGGGCCGCATGTCGGTCCAGACCTCGTCGACGTAGGCGGAGCACTCGGCCTCGGTGCCCTCCTTGCCGACGGGCTGCCAGCCGGCGGGGACCTCGATGTCGACGGGCCAGAGGGAGTACTGCTCCTCGTCGTTGCGCAGCACCTGGTAGCGGGTGTTCTCGTCCATGTCGTGTTCCTTCGGGAGAGTGGATGGGCGGGAGAAAGGCTGGTCGGGGCGTGGTGGAGGCGGTGGGTGCCGGGTGGGGGCGCGGGGTGCGCGGGGGCCGCGCCGGGCCGTCGGCCGCAGCGGCGCCTCGCGGGGCGGGAGTGTCGTCACCGGCCTCCCCTGGCGTGCCGGGCGAGCTGGCGCAGCGCCTCGGCGAACTCCTCGGCCACCCGGCGCACGGTCGCCGTGTCGTGGACGGCGGGCCGGTGGTGCCAGGTGAAGGCGAGCCGGCCGTGCTGTACCGCGCCCACCACCTCCACCGGATGCGAGCCGGGGTCCCGGGGGTCGTGGTCCTGGCCGAAGGAGCCGTGTTCGGCGCGGACCAGGCCGCCGTCCGCGGTCTCGGGGCGGGCGTCCCACTGGCCGAGGTAGTTGAACACCACCTGGCCGTGGGCGTGGGCGCCGAGGCGCTCGCGGACCTCGGACGGGCCGAAGGTGCGCAGCGCGCCGAAGCCGATGCCGTTGCCGGGTACGGCGCGCAGCTGACGGCGCACCGACTTCACCAGGGACCGCCAGTCCCGGTCCGGACCGAGGTCGCCGGGGTCGGGCACCTGGAGGGCGACCGGGTAGACGGTGGTGAACCAGCCGACGGTGCGGGAGAGGTCGACGCCGTCGAGCAGGTCCTCGCGGCCGTGGCCCTCCAGGTCCAGGCGGACCCGGTCGTGTCCGGTCCAGCGGGCCAGTGCCAGGGCGAGGGCGGCGAGCAGCACGTCGTTGACCCGGGTGCGGTACGCGGTGGGCGCGGAGCGCAGCAGGGCCGCGGTGTCCTCCTCGTCGAGTTCCACACCGACCGTGGCGGCCGGTCCGGCCTCGGGGGGCCGGGCCTCGTCGGCCGGGGCGGGTGCGGTGTCCACCGCCTGCTCCCAGTGGGGCAGTTCGTGGTCGAGGCCGCCCTCGGCGACGTGTGCGGCCAGGCGCCGCGACCACTCCCGGAAGCTGGTGCCGCGCTCCCCCAGGGCGACCCGGCCGCCCCGGAGGGCCTGCCCGTAGGCGGTCTCCAGGTCGTCGCGCAGGATGCGCCAGGAGACGGCGTCCACGACCAGGTGGTGGGCGACGAGCAGGAGGAACGCGGGCCGGTCCGGGTCCCCGGTGAACAGGGCCGCCCGCAGCTGCGGTCCGCGGGCCAGGTCGAAGCCGGCATGCAGTTCGTCGGCGGCCTTGGCCATGGCCGCGTCCGCCTCCTCGGCGGACAGCCCGGTCACGTCGTGCCGGACGAGGATGTCGTGGCCGTCGGCGGGCGGCGGGTTGAACTGCCGCCAGCCGTGCTCGTCCCGGGTGAACCGCATGCGCAGGGCGTCGTGGTGGTCCAGCAGCGCGTCGAGCGCGGCGCGCAGCGCCCCGAGGTCCGGGGTGCCGTCGAGCTCCAGCAGCGCCGACTGGTTGAAGTGGTGGTGGGCGGCGCGGGGGGTGGTGAGGAACCACTCCTGGATCGGGGTGAGCGGCACCTCGCCGGTGACCGGGCCCGTTCCGGACGGCCGGGGCGCGGCGCGGACCACGGTGGCGAGTGCGGCGACGGTCTGGTGGGTGAACAGGTCGCGGGTGGCGACGTGCAGGCCGTCGCGGCGCAGCCGGGAGACGACCTGCATGCTCAGGATCGAGTCGCCGCCGAGCGCGAAGAAGTTGTCGTCGGCCCCGACCTCCTCGACACCCAGCACGTCGGCCCAGATACGGGCGATACGGCGTTCGGTGTCGGTGCGCGGCGCGGTCCGCGGGCCGTCCGCGGCCTGCGCGGGACCGGGTGCGGGCAGGGCCCGCCGGTCGGTCTTGCCGTTCGGGGTGAGCGGCAGCCGGTCCAGCGGGACGAACACCGAGGGCACCATGTGCGGTGGCAGCAGCCCGGCCAGGTGCAGCCGCAGCTCGCCGACGGGCAGCCCGGCGCCGGACGGTCGCGCGGGTACGACGTAGGCGACGAGCCGGGCCGGGGCGGCCGGTGCCTCCTGCATGCCGTCCCGGGCCGGGGCGCCGGGCGTTTCCGTGGCGCGTACGGCCACGACCGCGTCCCGCACCAGGGGGCTGCGGCGCAGGGCGCTCTCTATCTCGCCGGGTTCGATGCGGAACCCGCGCAGCTTGACCTGGTCGTCGGCGCGTCCGGCGAACCGGAGGCGGCCGTCGGCGGTCCAGCGGACCAGGTCCCCGGTGCGGTACATCCGCTCCCCCGGCGCGCCGAACGGGTCGGGCACGAACCGCCCGGCGGTGAGCCCCGGCCGGCCCAGGTAGCCGCGGGCGAGCCCGGGTCCGGCGACGTACAGCTCCCCGGTGACGCCGGGCGGTACGGGGCGCAGGGCGGCGTCGAGCACGTGGACGCGGGTGGCGCCGGAGGGGCGGCCGATGGACGGGGCGCCGGTGCCGGGGGTCAGCGGGCCGGTCCAGGTGGCGACCACGGTGGCCTCGGTGGGCCCGTAGGAGTTGATCATGCGGCGGCCGGGTGCCCAGGTGTCGACCAGGTCGGCCGGGCAGGCCTCGGCGCCGACGATGAGGGTGCGCAGGCAGGGCAGGGCGGCGGCGGTCTCGGGTGGGACGGTGGCCAGTGCCGCCGGGGGGATCAGCGTGTGGCTGACACGCCGTTCGGCGAGCACTTCCGCGAGCCTTTCCCCGACCAGGGGCCCCTCCTCGCCCGTGACCAGCGCGGCGCCGCTGAGCAGGGAGACGCACAGTTCCAGCACGGAGGCGTCGAAGCTCGGCGAGGCGAACTGCAGCACCCGGTCGCCGGGGCCCGCCGCGTACTGTTCGGCGGCCGCCGCGGCGAAGGACGCGAGGCCCCTGTGGGTGACGACGACGCCCTTGGGGGTGCCGGTGGAGCCGGAGGTGTAGATGACGTAGGCGGGGTGTGCGGGGCTGAGCGCGGTGGGCCGGTCGGCGTCCGTGGGTGCCGTCTGCGGGCCGTCGGCGGCCCACACCTCGGCCGGGTCGGCGAGGACCAGCCGGGCACCGGCGTCCCGGATCATGAACTCCCGGCGCTGCGGCGGGTAGTCGGGGTCCACGGGCAGGAAGGCGCCGCCGGTCTTGGCCACGGCGAGCTGGGCCACCACGGTCGCCGCCGAGCGGGGCAGCGCCAGGGCCACCACGCACTCCGGTCCGGCGCCGTCGCCGAGGAGCCGGTGGGCGAGCCGGTTGGCCGCCCGGTCCACCTCGGCGTAGGTCAGTTCCCGGTCTCCGTCGACCAGCGCCACCGCGTCCGGTGTGTCGGCCGCCTGCCGTTCGAACAGGGCGGGCAGGGTCGACTCGGGCACCGGGCGGAAGCTGCCGCGGCCCTGCTCCACCAGGGACTTCAGCTCGTCGTCGGAGGTCAGTGGCAGCGCGCCGAGCGGGCGGCCGGGGTCCTCGGCGACCGCGTGCAGCAGGGTGCCGAGCTGTCCGGCCATCCGTTCGGCCGTGAGCGGGTCGAACAGGTCGGTGTTGTAGGTGAGCAGGCCGTGCAGGGCGCCGGAGCCGGTCTCGGCGAACTCCAGGGTCAGGTCGAACGCGGCCTGGTCGGTGTCCGGTTCGACGTCGGTGACGTCGAGGCCGGGCAGGTCGAGACCGGCGGCCGGGGCGTTCTGGAGGACGACCATGACCTGGAAGAGCGGGCTGCGACTGGTGTCGCGGACGGGCTGGACCTCGTCCACGACCCGCTCGAACGGCACGTCCTGGTGGGCGAAGGCGTCGAGCACGGTCTGCCGTACCGCGCCGAGGAACCCGGTGAACGGCTGCTCCGCCGCGGCCCGGGAGCGCAGCACCAGGGTGTTGACGAAGAACCCGACGAGGGCCTGGGTCTCGGGCCGGTCGCGGCCGGAGGTGACGGTGCCGACGGCGATGTCCTCGGCGCCGGACAGCCGGGCGAGATAGGCCTGGGCGGCGGCGACGAGCGTGGTGAACAGGGTGGTGCCGTGGTCCCGGGCGAGCCGGGTGAGCCGCCGTACGGTAAGGGCGGGCACCACCAGCCGGGTGGTGGCGCCGGAGCTGGTGCGCACCGGCGGCCGGGGCCGGTCGGTGGGCAGGTCCAGCGGTGCGCTGCCGGCCAGCTGCTCCTTCCAGTAGGCGAGGTGCTCGTCGGCGCCGGTGTCCCCGGCGGTGCGCTGCCAGTGCGCGTAGTCGGCGTACTGGACCGGCAGTGGCGTCAACTCGTCTTCGGACGAACCGAGTTCGGCGCGGTAGAGGTGGGCGAGGTCGCCGAGCAGGACGGAGGTGGACCACCCGTCGGTGACGATGTGGTGCAGGGCCAGGCCGAGCACGTGGTCGTCCTCGGCGAGCCGCACCAGGCCGGCGCGCAGCAGCGGGCCCTCGCGCAGGTCGAAGGGGCGGGCACGCTCTTCGGCGAGCAGGCGGCGCAGTGCCGCCTCCCGCTCGGCGTCCGGGACCCGGGACAGGTCGCGCTCGTTCAGCGGCACGTCCTGGGGCGGGTGGACGATCTGGATGCCGTGCCCGTCGATGCTGTCGAAGGTGGTGCGCAGCGACTCGTGCCGGGCCACGACGGCGCCGAGGGCCGCGCGGAGGGCGCGGGTGTCCAGGGTGCCGCGCAGGCGGAGGGCGAGCGCGGTGACGTACTCGGCGCCGCCGGGCTCGAACTCCTGGAGGAACCACAGGCGTTGCTGTGCGTGGGACATGGGTGCGACGGCGTCGCGGGCGACGGGGACGAGCTGCGGGCGGCCGGAGCCCTGCCGGTCGCCGAGCAGGCGGGCGAGCGCGGCCGGTGTGGAGTGGGTGAACACCGCGCGGGGTGTGAGGTCGGTGTCGAAGGTCTCGGCGAGGCGGGAGGCGAGCCGGATGCTGAGGATCGAGTCGCCGCCGAGCTGGAAGAAGTCGTCCTCCACCCCGGGCGGTTCGCTGCCCAGCACCTCCCCGAAGACGGCCGCCGTGCGGCGTTCGGTCTCGGTACGGGGCTCGACCCGCGGGCGCCGGGACTCGGCGTCCGGTGCGGGCAGGGCGGCCCGGTCGACCTTGCCGTTGCGGCTGAGCGGGAGGGCGGCGAGCGGGACGAAGGCGGTCGGGACGAGGTAGTCGGGCAGCGTGCGGGCGGCGAAGGCCCGCAGCTCCTCGGCGTCCTCTGCGGCGGGTCCGACGACGTAGGCCACGAGCCGCTTGGCGCCCGGCCGGTCCTCGCGGGCCAGTACGGCGACGTCCGCGACGTCCGGGTGGGCGGCGAGCGCGGCCTCGACCTCGCCGGGCTCGACCCTGAAGCCCCGGATCTTGACCTGGTCGTCGGCGCGGCCCAGGAACTCGACGGTGCCGTCCGGGCGGCGGCGCGCCAGGTCGCCCGTGCGGTACATGCGGGTTCCGGGCGGCCCGAGGGGGTCGGCGAGGAAGCGGGCGGCGGTGTCGCCGGGGCGGCCGAGATAGCCGCGGGCGACGCCCTCGCCGGCCAGGTACAGCTCGCCGGGGCAGCCCGGCGGTACGGGCCGCAGCCGGGCGTCGAGGACGTGCACCCGCATGTCGTCGAGCGGGCGGCCGATGGGGACGGTACCGGGCACCGCCGCCGGGTCGGTGAGGGCGTGGCAGGTCGCGAAGGTGGTGGTCTCGGTGGGCCCGTACCCGTCCACGACGGTCAGACCGGGGCAGGCGGCCAGCACCCGGCGTACGGCGGGGGCAGGGACGACGTCACCGCCGGTCCACACCTGCGCCAGACCCCGGAAGCAGTCGGGCGAGTCCTGGGCGAGCAGCCGGAACAGGCCCGCGGTGAGCCACAGCGCGGTCAGCCCGCCGTCGCCGGCCAGCC
This sequence comes from Streptomyces sp. NPDC042638, assembly GCF_040647235.1. Taxonomy (NCBI): domain Bacteria; kingdom Bacillati; phylum Actinomycetota; class Actinomycetes; order Kitasatosporales; family Streptomycetaceae; genus Streptomyces; species Streptomyces sp. NPDC042638. Next base: position 435 of record NZ_JBEZBT010000060.1, on the reverse strand, counting down.
GACGCAGCAGGGCGGCGTCGACGTTCCCGTCCGGGGCCACGACCACGCAGCCGCCGTTCAGGAGCGGCGCCCACACCTCGAACGTGGCGGCGTCGAAGGCCACCGGCGAATGCAGCAGCACCCGTTCGCACACCCCGCCGGCGAACCGGCTGTCGGTGGCCAGCGCCGCGACGTCCCGGTGCCGTACCGCGACCGCCTTGGGCAGGCCGGTGGAGCCGGAGGTGAACATCACGTAGGCCAGCCGGTCGGGACCGGCGGACGGAGTCCGCCCCCCGGTGCCGGTTCCGGTGCCGTCCGGCGACGGGCCGGGCCGGGCGGGTGGTACCTGCTGCCCCGCGGCGCCGGTGCGCTGGGCCGGGAGGCCGGGCCGCTCGGTGGTAGCCGCGGTCACCGCGGTGCTGGGCGCCGCGGTGGTCGTCGTACGGCGCCGGGCCC
>NZ_JBEZBT010000059.1:0-48110 GCF_040647235.1 Streptomyces sp. NPDC042638 | reverse complement strand
GAAACCCCAGGTCACACCCAACAACTGAGATCTCTACCGAACCCGGAACGGTTCATAGTCCGTCGAGGATGCTCTGCGCCTGGTCGGGCGTGAACCACTGCGGCGGTTTGACCGCGATAGGCGGCAGGTCGATGCTGCGGCACGGACTCACCGCGATCACATCGTCATCGACCGCCGCACGCATGATGGACGACGTCAGGTTGTAGGCCCGCTTGATCGCGGCAGGGCCTGCGCCCTTCTCGACCAGGGAGCGTATCCAGCTCTGGACGTCCATGCGGGTGATGGCCCGCATCTCCCAGTCAGCCCAGTACGGCATGACGTGGTTCTTGATGCTGGACGCGTCGCCCCGAAGGGTGTGGGGTTCGACGATGCGGGCGTTCCACCACCGGTCGTGCCACTCCCGGAACGCGATCTCGCCGGCCCGCGGGTCGCGCATGCCTCCGCGGGCGAACTGGGTCTCCAGCTCGATGCCCCAGGCCCGCGCCTGGGCCTTGAGGGGGAAGGACTCGCTGAACCGGTCTCCGGCCCGGTTGCGTACGGTCGCCTGCCACTTGCCGGACTTCAATTTGCGCAGGTACGCGGTACTACTCCTTTGTTCGGAAGCGGTGAGGTCTGGGCTGGGGGCGAGAGTTCACCGACGGGGGCGCGGGGAACCAACCAATCTCCTGGCGATGAACTCCTCAAGCCCGGCAGCAGGGACACGGACGCGAGATCGTTCCGTCCCGGTGCGCAGGTCGACGACGGGGAGGTCGCCGGCGGCGATGAAGCGGTAGACGGTGCGGCGGTCGACGTCCAGGGCGGCGGCGACAGCGGGAATGGACAGCAAACGGGCAGGCATGCGCGAGTCCTCGGAAACAGAGGGGGAAAGGCCAAGCAGGTGAATTGATTCAGCCGGGCTGCCGGCAGTCCACGGCGCAGGTCAACCGGCCCTGTAGGGCGGTGGGAGCCAGATCGCTGGGGGTCGAGCCATGTGACACGGCCGCATGCGGCGTGGACCGCCGACGTTCGAAATGTGCTCGGCGGGTGGTCTTCGCGCTCGGAGCGCGAGAGGGGAGACTACCGCTCGGGAATGTCCGGAAGGCGCAGGATCTCTTCCAGGTACTCCCAGTCGATCTCGATGTCTTCCAGCCGGAAGCGGTGCGGGTACCGCAGCGCAATCCAGCTCGCACTCACGCCAGCCCACTCGGCGACACCCCACGCAGGAACGCCCGCCTCGAGCCAGCGGTCCAGACAGGAGTCACGCAGGCTGGAGACCTGCTCCCCCAAGCCCGCCTGTACCTCGTCCGGGCTCAACACCGCTTGGCGAGCGTGCCTCCACGCCCTCTTGTATTCGGAGGACGCCAACGGCCCACCCCGCTCGGCGGGGAACAGCAGATCTTCAGCTTCCAAACCCGCCTCGTCGATCCAGCGCCTCAGCACACCCACGACGTCCGGGGAGACAGGAACCTTCCGGCGCTCGCCGGCACGGACCAACACCTCCCCGAACTCCCCGTCCGGGAGCGTCACGTCCTGCACCCGGACCGAGGCTGCTTCACCCGGCGAAAGGGCGGTGCCCGCCATAGAGGCGAGGAAAGGAAAAACGGCTCCCGAAGATTCCTCCTGGATCCACTCCAGAAGGGCGCGAACATGGTCCGCAGAGAGCAAGGACGATTCACCTATTGCCAGCTTCGACAAGCTACATGACTCCTCACACGGGACATCGGGACGCGTCGGCATCCCCTGGTCATTCAATGGTCTGCAGAAGCGCCGGTTTGGCCAACCGGCGATCGTCGGCTATGTTGCGCCCGCGATGCACCTCTCGCGGTCCCGACTGATGCGCAGAGAGCAGGTTCTGTTTCTCAAGACCGCTCTAGGTTTGCTTCCTTCGCCGAGTTAATCCAGTCCGTATGGGACTCAATACGTCTGCTGTCGGCGAATCTGCCCGAACCCACCCACACCTGCCCCTCGATGGCCAGGAAAGGCGAGGATAGAGCAGGCGCCTTCTAAGCGCTTGGCCGCAGGTTCGAGTCCTGCCGGGGGCGCCATCCCTCAGCCCTCCTCTCGGGAGGGCTTTTTGCTGGTCAGGGGCGGTTTCACTCGACACGGGTCAGCCCCGGCCACCCCCTTGGTGATCAAGGGCGCGGTCCGGGGCTGTCCGGCTGTCACCGGGTTTTCGCGGGTGGCCGTGTCGAATACGTGTCGAAGTTCTCGACCCGAAGAGGATCAGCCAGCGCCCGGCACCTCCGCCTCCGGGAGGTCGCCTGCGGCCTCCAGCCGCCGTTTGAGGTCCGGCAGCTGCCCGTCGACGCACCGGGCGTAGGTCGCCAGGAGCACGGCGACGCTGTTCCCGGCCCACTCGGCCACCTGGGCGGGCGGGATGCCGTCGTTGAGCCACTTGGTCAGGCGGGTGTTCCGGTTGTCGTACACGCGGCGCCCGGTGGGCGAGTCGAAGACGTGTGGGGGCAGTACGGCCTTACGCGCGCTGCGCCACGCCCGCCGGATGACGGAGCCGACGAGGATGCCACCGTTCTCCCCCTGGAAGAGGAGATCACCCGGCTGGAGCTGTTCGTCCTCGATGTGTTGGCGCAGGATGCGCGTGAGGGCCGGATGTCCCGGCACCGTGCGTGTCTCGCCCTCAGCACGGCCCTTCAGGTCGCGTTGTTCGTGGATCTCCCCCGTGTCGGTCCACTGCTTTCCGATCTCCGGGGTCGCCGTATGGATCAGCAGCTCGCACCACTGGTCGTCGGCGTCGGGCGCGGGCAGGGTCACGTCGTCCACGCGCATGGCGACGGCTTCCTCGGGTCGAGGGCCGCAGTAGTACAGCGTGGCGAAGAAGGCGTGGAGCCGCTTGCCGCCGCGCGGCCGGCGCCGGATCCAGTCGAGGATCGCCGCGGCCTGCTCGGGGTTCAGCAAGGATCGCTTGTCCACGGCGTTCGTGGTCTTCGTGGCCGCCGTCGAGTCCTTGCCCTTGGGCAGGGGGTTGGTCCGCAGGATGCGCCGCCGGATCGCGTACTTCATGGCGACGTTGAGGATCCGGCGGTTGCGCTTCCGGGACCAGGCCGCCGCCTGCTTGCCGTCGAGGCGGGTGTCGATGGCCTGCAGGACCTGGTCGACCTTCTCGGGGTCCTCCCAGACCGAGACGGGCAGGGAGTTCCGCTCGACCCATTTGAGGATGGCCACCACGTCTCGGGGTGCGTCCGGGCGTCGGTTGGTGTTGAACGCCCATTCGCGGAGGGCCGTCCGCACGGCCGCAGGTGCGAACTGGGTGGGCTTGGCCCGCAGCAGCGCGATGGTGGTCGCGGTCATGGTCTTGGCGATGTTCTTGCGGCTGTTGCCGCCGAGTTGAGACCAACGGGCATCCACGTACTCGACGGCGAACTTGTACCAGCTCATGGCAGCCGACTTGGAGCGATGGGACACCGGGAGGCCCGTGGCGACGACGAAGGCCTCGCCCTTGCCCGTGGCCCGGATGAGTTCGGAACGGAAGCCCTCGGCGAGCGCGACGGTGTTGAAGGGCTCGCGCCAGCGTTTGTCAGCGACCGTCCAGCGCACGGTGTACGTGGTCTTCCGGGCGCCCTTGTAGGTGAGGATCTTGTAGATCTTCACGTCGTACGTCGTCTCCATCAGGCCACGTCCTCGCAGTCGTCGAGCCAGTGATCGAGGTCGCTCCGACGGATCCGGAGGTCGCCGTTCGGGAGCTTGATGCAGCGCGGCGCACGGCGCTTGGCCCGCCAGTCGTAGAAGGTCGAGCGGGAGATGGCCAGTTCCTCGCAGACCTCCGCGAGGGTGAGCATGGTGCGTCGTGACCGGATGGCCGTGGTCATTCCGTGCTCCCTTCGTTCAGGAGGGCGTCTCGGGCGGTCTCGCGGTTGGTCTGGAGGTCGCGGGCGATGGTCGCGGCGAGAGCGGCCTCACCCGGCGTGTGGCCGTGGCCGGCGTACTGCCAGTCCGCCAGGACGAGGACGGTGTCCGGCTCTCGGTCGTCGAGACCGAGGACGGATGCCTCTTGGGCGGCGCGGTAGTCAGCGCGTTCCTGGCGGAGGGCGCCGAGGGTGGTGGAGTAGGTGCGCGACTTGGACGAGAAGTGCCCGCGGAAGCCGAGCATGTGGGCCCAAGCCCAGAGGCGCCGGTCCGGGTAGAGGCTGTCCAGGTCGCGACACGCGGTGATGAGCCGTCGGGTGTGGTCCGGGATCTGGTGGCGATCGAGTTCGGCGAGTTCGCCGATGCGGCGGTCCAGGGTGCCGGTGTTCTCGGCGGCCTTGGTGGCGTACTTGGCCACGTAGGAGGCGACGGCCTGCTCGGTGATGTCGGAGCCGTCGCCGAAGGCCTTGACCGGGCGGACGTCGAGCTGTCGGCCCCAGCGGAAGGTACGGGCGGGCTCGTCACCGGCGGCCGGGACCGAGACGGACGTGTACGAGTGCGCTGCGGCGGCATGTACGGCGTCCGTGAGGAGGTCGACCGTGGCCCAGGCGGGCGGTGGCGTTCCCGGTCCCTCCGGGCCGTCGAGGCGTACGACGGCATGGAAGTGCAGAGCCCCGCGCTTCTGGAACTCGGCGACCTTGCCGTACGAGACCCGAAGGTGTTCGGCGAGTTCCCTGCGAGGCAGGCCAGCGCGGGCGGCGAGTTCGCGGCGGAGTCGCGTGGTGAAGCGCTGCCAGAGCTGACCGGCGTGGTTGTTGAACAGCACGGCGCCCGCGTAGTCGTAGCTGTCCGGGTCGAGGGCGTTGCCCAGCTCCTGAGCGTCGGGCGCGTGCGGGGTGCCGCAGCGGCAGGCGCCGCGATCGGGACGGTTGTGGACCGGGCCGAACGAGGGCGCCGTGAGGGTGGCGAAGACGCGCGGGTGATCGCGGACAGTAGCGGGGACGTCGCGGCGGTCGTCCCCGGCCAGTCCAGCGCGGATCAGGTGGTAGGTGTCGCCCGCGTAGGTCCAGGCGCAGGACGGGCAGCGGGAGGCGCGACGGTTGCCGCAGGCAAGGCGGAGGCGTCCGCCAGGCTCCATCTCGGTGGAGTAGTGGTGCAGGGTCTCGCCGCTGGTCTTGTCCTTGTGGAGTACCCAGCCGGTGAGGTGGATCGGGTCGGAGCAGCCGCCGGTGCGCCGGATCTGGTCCTCCCAGCGTGCGTAGTCGGAGGCCGAGGCCACCCGGAGCACGTCCCCGAGGGTGATCGGGTCGAGCAATGTGTCGGGCATGGGCGCACTCGGTGTCGCGGGTGAGGCGCGGTGGGCCATGCTTGGGGTTCCTTCCGGTTGCGAGATCGGACAGGGACGGCGCCCGGGCGGCGGATGCTTGGCGGTATCGAGGCCGCCCGGGTGCCGGTCAGCGACGCTTGGCGTCGGAGACGAGCAGGGAGCGCAGGACGACGGCGCAGACGGCGACCGAGGCGCCGGTGATGGCGACCGCCAGGAGCAGGGAGACCAGGACGGCGCCGAGGACCAGGACGACGGCCGTGCCGCCGCCGACGAGGGCGAGCGCAGTGCCGGGGGTGAGCTGGACCGTGGGCCGGGACGGCGCCTGAGTAGGCGTGGTGGCCGGCGGGGTGTCTGCGTGCCGGGTGACGGTGGTCGGCTCGATGACGGCGGGTGGGGTGGTGAGGCCCGTCGGCATCGGCATGGTGGGGATCTTCGGGCGGAACATGGTGGTCTCCTCTCGCGAGCGGGCTACTTGACGAGGGCGTTGATGGCCGGGGCGAGGACGCTGTCGGCGAGGAGGAAGCCGCCGAGCAGGAGTACGGCGATGAGCCAGGCGGGCGGGCGGATGAGCTTGACGCCGAGGTAGCCGACGACGAGCAGGGCGAACCAGAGCGGGACCTGCATGGCGGTGGGTCTCCTAGCGGACGCGGCAGCGGTGGGTGCGGGCGGCGAGCTGGGCCGCGGACTGGCTGGAGTAGTCGGAGGACCAGCCGCAGCTGTCGGAGCTGCACACGGCGGCGTGCTTGGTCTGGCCGTTGCGGTCGCGGTGCGTGCCGATCTGCACCGGGCCGATGCGCATCACGGAGTGGAAGTGGTCGCGGGCAGCCATGTCAGTCGGTCTCCTCTCGGGTCGTGGCCGGGGCGGGGTAGCTGGCGCGGATGCCGGCCGCGGTGGCCGGGTCGGCGGTGAGGCGGGCGGCTTCCTCGGCGAGCAGGTGGGCGAGGAAAGGCCGGTTGGCGGCGGCCATCTCGCGGGCGCCGTCGAGGTAGTCGGAGGCGGTCAGTTCGGCCGGGTCGCGGGTCACTGGTCTTCCTCTCTTGCTGATCAGGTGAGGTGGGCGGCGATGGCGTCGGCGAGGTGGGGCGGGACGCCGAGGCGGGAGCGCAGGGTGTCTGTGTCGATCGGGGCGCCGGTACGGGCGCGGTACTCGTCGGCGACCTTCCGGGCGTGGTCGACCAGGACGGCGGGGACCGGAGGAGCGGGAGCCGGGGCCGGAGATGCGGGGGCCGCGTCAGGCTCGGGCACCGGCTCAGTTGCCGATACGCGTTCGGCGTCCGGGACCGGCTGCTCGACCGGAGACACGACGTCCTCCACGTCCGCGACAGATGCCGGCGGCACCGGCTCCGCAGCCGACGAGTGCGCGAGGAGCGTTCCGCCGAGGAATGCGAGCGCGGGCCATCCGGCGATGCCGAGGCGGAGCAGGGCGGGCGGGTCGGCCAGGTCCAGGAACCCGGCCGTGGCGACGTTGGCGCCGAGCGAGGCGAACAGCGCGACGACGAACCAGCACCAGGCCAGCCGCGACGGGCCCTCACTGCGCAGGCGCCGCCAGGCGGCGACCAAGAGCAGGTCGACACTGACCGGGTAGGCCCAGGCCTTCCAGCCGTTCTGTCCGGCAGCGGAGGCCAGATCGTGCAGGTGGGCGAAGGACAGGGCTCCGGCGATGACGGCCTGAACGAGGACCGCGTCGACACGGAGCCCGTGACGGGCAGCCATCAGGAGTCACCGGGGTAGGCAGGGCCGCCGTCGGTGTCGTAGCCGTCCGGGAACGTGCCGGGCGGCGGCTCGGGCAGCGAGACGGCAAGGGACGCGCTGACGGCTTCCACGAAGTCGAGGTCGGCGCCAACCGTGTCGGCGTACAAGGCGAGTTGGCCGAGCAGGAGCACGGTCCGGGCGAAGTCCTCGCAGTTCGGGCACACGGCGGGGTCTCCCTTCTTTGGGCATGGCGGGGGTAGGGACTTGGCGCGAAGGCGGTCGCGCCGACCGGTTGGGGATCCGCGGGAGTTCAGACGGCGGCTGAGGAAGCCTTGGCCAGCGACACGGGAGCGGCAGCCGTGGCGGAGAGGACCGGTCGGAACGGGGCCAGCTCGGGCAGGTCCGGCGTACGGTCGGCGTGCCGGTTGCAGATGTTCACGGCCTGGCGGAGCGTGGTGTGCGGGGCGCGGATGCGGTGCCATCCTCCGGAGGAGTCGCCCGAGATGGCGAGTCCCCGCATTTCGGCCGGGATCTGGATGGCGGCGAGCACGGCGTCCGGGGCGATGTCGCCGAAGGCCATGTTGGCGGATGTCTCGTCGTTGACGCGGTGGGCGGTGCGGCCGGTGAGTTGGGCGCGGAGCATGGTGATGCCCTTGCCGAGTTCGGAGCCGAAGCGCTGGCCGCAGATTTCGAGGTAGATGCCGGCCGCGCGGCCGAGCTGGGCGAGGCGGACCAGGGCGGTGATGATGCGGTCCCGGCGCTTTTCCTCCTCCTTGTTGGCGTACAGGGCGAGTTCGGCGACCTCGTCGACCAGGACCACGACCGGGACCGGGCGCAGGTGATCGGGCAGGTCCCAGATGTCGGCGGCGATCTCCGCGTCCGGCACGTCGGCGGCGATGCGCTGCTGAGCCCGGATGGCCTGATAGGTGCGCTCCATCCGGACCACGAGCGCGTCAAGCACTTCGGCGGCGGTGTCGGGATCGTCGGCCAGCGCGGAGAACCGGCGGGCCAGCGGGAACAGTTCAACCCCTTGCTTGCAGTCGATGCCGACGAGGGCGACGTCCATCGGCGCGAGTCCGGCGACCAGGTTTCGCTGGTAGACGGACTTGCCGGACTCGGTGGCGCCGAGGGTGAGAGCGTGGGGTATCGCCCGGTAGTCGCGGTAGTGGACCGAGCCGTCCTGCCGCAGGGCGACCGGTACCCGCATCGGTCGGGTGTCGGTCTTGGCCGGCATCTGCACCCGCTTGAGCACGTCGTAGCCGGTCATCCGCACCTCTACAACGCCGGAGCGCAGCTCTCGCGAGGTCACGCCGTGCATCGAGAACGAGTGCCGGAGCCGGTCCGAGGCGGCGGCGATGTCGAAGGCGTCCTGTCCGGGACGGAGCTTGAGCCGCAGGATCAAGCCGGTGCGAGTGGGCCGCAGCCGCAGGATGCGCGGGGCACGGGGCGCCGGTATCGGCCGGTTGGTGGCACGGGCGAGAGCGAGCCGCCACCGCGCGGGCGGCACGGTTAACCCGCACGCGTCCATGACGGAGCCGTATCGGACCAGGACCCGCACCACGGCCAGCGTGACCCCGAAGGTCAACCAGTACCAGGCGGGGCGCCGCCACCGCAGAAGACCTACGGCAGCGGCGACCAGCACCAGGGTGACCGTGAAGCCGGTCATGATCAGGCCGCCTTGGGCCTTGCGGCGGCGTCGGCGAGCGAGGTGACCGCGACCGCGCGGAATGCGATGCCGTGCCGCTTCTGGCCGTTGAAGTCGTTCTCCCAGGGCCGGGCGATCAGGCCGGTGAGCGCGACCGGCGTGCCCATGGCCAGTTCGCCGGTGATGCCGGGCTCCGGGACGGTGATGGAGAGGATCTCCACCTCCTCGTTCGCCGCGAACATCACATCGACCGTCATCAGCTTGGCACCGGTCTCGGCGTCGGTGGCGATCTCACCGGTACGGCGGTCACGGACCTTGACCTGCGGGGACTTGGCGACCATCACGACGGCGCCGTTGGTGTCGACGGGAATCTGACGCACAGAGATCACTCCTTTATAGGTGCTGCACTCCGCCACTCATGTACATGAGTGACATGAAGAAGAGTGCCCGACTCCTGTACATGAGTCAACCCGCCACGAAGAAGAACTCGCGACGGGTTGCTTAGAGTTGAGTGCGCGTCAGTCGACGGCAGGAATCCTGTACTCGAAAACGAACTGGTCAGCGGCCATGAGGGTGTCGCACACCTCGACCACGAGACCCGCCGTTGTACGAGCCTCACGGATCAGATGAACCACGGGCGCACCCGGACTCAGCGCCAGCTCCGAGGCTTCCGCCTTGGAGGCCGGCCGCGCTTGCAACGTCTCGACGAACTCCGCGAATTCGTGTCCGTGGTCTTCGAGTCGGGCGTAGATGCCACCGCCGCCGGGGTTCTCGGCGAACAGCTCCGGGATGTCCTTCACGACGTCCCAGGGCAGGTACGACGTCGCGGTCTCGACCGGAATGCCGTTACGGAAGTACAGGCGCCGGCGAGCCAGCACCTGCGTACCGACCGGGACGCCTAGGCGCTGGGCGGCATCCTCGGGCGCCTCCATGGGCCCGATGTAGAGGACGCTGACCTTGGCGGTAGCGCCGGACTGGGCGGACTCCGCGAGGTAGGCCGCCTGCCCGCCCTGCCGGAGCGAGCGCCGGAAGCGATCGGAGGAGCGGTGCCGCACCGGAGGCCGGTTCTTCACGATCGAGCCCTTGCCGTGTCGGGTCTCGACCAGTCCACTCGCCCGCACCTCGACCATGGCCTTACGGATGGTCCCGCCGGAGACGCCGTAGCGATCCACCAGCTCAGACTCACTCGGCACCATGTCGCCAGGCTTGAGAACTCCAGCCCGGATCTGCTGCACGATCTCGTCCGCGATCTGCACGTACCGAGGTCCGGACCCGACCCCTCCAGCCGCAGTTCCCATAGTCCTTCTCTGCCTCCTATGCTCCTCTACATGAGTCAAGCACAGGAAGCGACGCCGTCTCCCCTGCACTCCGTATCCGTGGCCGGAGTGGTGGTGCGCGAGGACGGCCGCCTCCTGGCGATCCGCCGAGCCGACAACGGCACCTGGGAACTCCCCGGCGGCATCCTCGAACTCAACGAGACCCCCGAGGCCGGCGTAGCCCGCGAGGTCCTGGAGGAGACCGGCATCCACGTCGAGGTCGACGAACTGACGGGCGTCTACAAGAACCTCACCCGCGGCATCGTGGCCTTGGTCTTCCGCTGCAAGCCCTCCGGCGGCATCGAGCGCACCTCAAGCGAGTCGACGGCCGTCTCCTGGCTCACACCCGACGAGGTCAGCGAGCGCATGGCCGAGGTCTTCGCAGTCAGGCTCCTGGACGCCTTGGACGGCAACGGCCCGCACGTACGCAGCCACGACGGCAAGCGCCTCATCCCAGCGGGATAAAACCTTCTCTCCTTCATCAAGCGCCTCATCCCAGCGGGATAAAACCTTCTCTCCTTCATCAAGGCCCGCGCACGGCGCGGGCGCGCGCCGCCTTGCCGGCGGGGCCGCCGCTCTGTCTTCGCCAGCGGCGCCCCCGCCCGGCGGCGCGCTGGGTGCATGCGGGCAGAGTAGTGAAAACCCTCTGTGGCTGAGGCCGGTCGGCTCCACGGCTTTAGGCAGCCACTTTGGCGCGAGCCTCGAAGATCATGGCCCCAACGTCGTGCTTTACCGGGCAGGTCCACAGACTGCCCGACGCGCCGGAAGCTTACGGGACCATGATCACTCGCGCCAATGCAGCTCCAGCCCAAAGCCGTTCCGCCGACCTTCTGCAATCGGCGGTCCCAGATGGGGGGCTGATGCCATAATTCTGGGACAACCCCACTTAGGGAAGGATGGGTAGAAGTGCTCGGGTTTGCGATCGGCAGCTTGTTTCCTCAGCTGAAGAACCCCGAGGCGTATGCCTCATGGGTTGACGAGGTGGAACGAGTATTCAATTTGATTCCCTCGATCAAGAATTTGCAGGTCAAAGGAGCGAGATCCGGCTACGCCCTATTCGACACGGAAGGCGTCGAGGAGCCTGGCAGCCTGATTTACCATCCGATTCCGATAAATGGAACCGTCTCATTCACGATCAACATTCCCTCAAGAGTGCAGAATCGCTTGAACCCTTTGTGGTCAACCTCGATCGACAACAAAGTCGAAGAATTCCTGGTTTTCATCGAACTCGACTCGGATTACCCGTACGTCTGGGTTGCGGTTTCAGGTGACGATGTCATAAGGCCGTCCGGTGCCGTAGTGGCCGTTCGTGAGTTTCTCCGTGAAGAAATCGAGAAACTTGCCGATAATTCAACGCTGACGTTGACAACATTGGGCCCGAGTCCATTTCACGCCGATTTCTTTGTTGAAGAGGCAGGACCAGGCCAAGAGGAAGGGGAAGTTGTAGCACCTGGCCTGAGAGTGGCTCTGCAGCGAGGCCGCAACAGTTATAGCAAATGCACTTTCTACTATGACGGAGCAGAGTTCAGTAGTCCCGCACATGCAATGGAGGCCATCAGGCAAAAGATCGGTCCCGAGTTTGCAGTTTTTTACTGGCTGACGGCAGAAAAGACAGTTAAGCGGCTGAGTATGGACACCCTCACAGTACAGGTCGATGAGAGTGTGGCCATGTACAGGAATAAGGGAGTAGTGAACTGGCTTCGCCGAGTCATTACGTCTCGATCTGCGCTGCGAAACATCAGCCTTGAGTTGCTCAAGATTCAGATGAGTATGGCCAAGACCCAGCAATCTAACAGTAAGGAGATCGAAGAGCTTGGGTCAAATCGAGGAACGCTCCTATTCGATGATGAACTCAAGAAAGCGTCATCGCTGAATTATGGCAGTGATCTGGAAAATCTTGGCGCCATGTTGAAAGTGCTCGAATCTCAACACACGCAGACCGTTCAGCGTCTTACGGCATTCGCCGTATCCCTCCTAGGTGTCGTAGTTGGTGCATTCCTGACCGCAGCGCTAAGGAAGTAGGAAACGAATCTCTCGCAACAACGGCAGAAGCCCGCGGTCATGTCCTGACCGTCGAGGTAGCTCGGCAGTGACGGCAACGACGCCGTACGTCAGCGCACTGGACAACCCGGCGTGGTAGCACCAGGGTGCCGTCGGCCCGGCCCGTCAAGGCGCGCACACATCTCTTAAGCGCCGGGCCGCACTGCGGGCAACCAAGGGGCGCGTGCCCCCTCCGTGCCCGTTCGAGCGGGAAACGACGGGGAACCACGGAGACGAGCGGGCACAGCACAACGCAACAGCCCCTGACCGTATCGCCTGGTCAGGGGCCGTCAACCTGCGCGGTGGGTGTGGGATTTGAACCCACGGTGACTCGCGCCACGACGGTTTTCAAGATCGTTCAAGACGACCGTAGTTGACCTACCAAAGTGTCGCCGACATGGAGACTGACCCAAGAGGCTCAAATTTCCATCAAGTCCACCATCGCCTCGACGTGCCTCTATATCCTAATCCGCAGTAGAGGCGACGGGAGGCTCTCTAATGGATGAGTTCTGGGTTTATCAGTGGCTGGACGAGTATGAAGTGCGTGACGTCGCCGACGCAAAGAATCTACTAAATTCAGACAGGCGCGCCGTTGCTCGGCTGAGGGAAATTTCCCTCGAATCATCACCTCCTCGAATTCCGGTAGTCGAATCCCGGAATCCGGGATCTTCTTTCGTGGCTGGTCGTGGAATCGACCTGTCTGGCGACTTGGACTGCAGTGCGCCATCATGTCAAATGCGTCAGGTGGACACGCTCTTCAGTAAAGCCCTCCTCTACTTTGACGAAGTCGTAGTGGCTGGCCCCTCTCCTTACGATTTCGTGCGACCCCTGGAAAATCCGAGCGATCAAACGAAAAATAACCTTTTGGGGCACATGGAGACGCTTATCTATCTGCGGGATATTGGCGTCCGCGATATGTTGATCTTTAACGTAAAGCCCCCGGCCTGTGAAGTGCACTTGACGCGCGATGCCGAGGCGGCGGGAGTCGCAGAGGTAATTGAGCAATCTAAAGTGTGGGTTCAGCGCCTCGAATCTGAAGGGAACCTGCAGAGCGTCGAGATCCATGACGATCACAGTCACTACGCCTTCAGTCACCAAGACCTTGAGCACACCATCTGGGGTGCCACGCCAAGTGTCAACCCTACAAAACGTGAGGTCGCCGAGTCGGTGTTCTCGCGCTATGCCGCCCATCTTGTGTCGGATATTCGGCTCGCGCGGAGGATGGGGCTTCCTCTAGCGGCGCAGGTTCAATTGCATGAGGACGCACTCAGTGGAGGTCACGCAAAAGGTAGCGAGCTTGACGTTGCGCTTTCGCTTCAGCTTCCCGTTTTTTCCCAATTGCCTGTTCGGGATGTCGTTCGGATGCGGCAAGATGAGTGGGACGCGTTTGAACGATTCCGTAATGCTCTCAAAGTTTCTATTCGGGAGCGAGTAAGTCGGGGGATGTCCACGCTAGAGGCATCGGAAGAAATCCTTGACGACGTGATCACGCCTGCCCTGAATGATATCTCTCAGAAGCTCCGCGTTACGGGGAAAAAATTGGAGCGGAAGCTCGGTGCAGCTTCATTGTTTGGCACTGTCGGGATGACTGTCGGCTTGCTTGGCGGGATGCCGCTGGTGGTTGGCGGGGCGGTGGCGGCAACGATTACATCACTGCCGGCCCTCCAGCGGTATTTTGACGACAAAGGAGAGGTGGAGCTGTCCGACATGTATTTTCTATGGAAGTTGGAACAGCGCCATCGGGGGCACGGTCACAAGTGACTTATTCTCCATCCGTGAACTTCCGAGCCCCCATGGCCAGGCCATGGGCGAGTCGAGGTTCTCGGGCCGTCCGAAGCCCATCAACGGTGACCAACGGCGAACCGACCGGTTGACAGGCGCCCAGGACGGCGACCCCAGGTCACGCCCGTTCGTCTGCGACCTTGGATGCATCATGCCCAAGCCCGGAGAACTAGCGCCATGAGCCGTTGACGCTTGCATCCGCCCGTTCACTGCTCCGGATCAACCTGCGATGGGCAGCGGCTCGTGACGGTGCCAGATCAGGTACCGGTCCTCGCGGCGCAGCTCCGCGGAACCCCACTCAATGCGCATGACGCCCCTCTCCATGGAACAGGCGTAGGCAACGAGGACGAGCCGCACGTCTTCGGGAAGCAGCTCCAGGTCCGGATGCACCTCGGAGTCCTCAAGTTCCCCCCAGTCCAGGTCGAATGCCTGCTGCAGCGACGGCGGGCCGTGGCGTCGGATCAGGTCTGCGCGGAAGCCTGTGGCCCGTCGGAGACGTGCAGCCGTGACGGGTACGTCCTTCTTCGCGTACCGGAGGGGATAGATCAGGTGGCCGCGGACGAGCATCATCGTGCGTCCTTGCAGGCGCACCGGCTCCCCGAGCCCGGAGATGCCGGCGGCCAGTTCCTCGTATTGCACAGCGTAGAGGCCATGTCCGTAGGCTTCGAGCGTCTGGGTATGGACGCCCTCCTGCCCAGTGCGTGCTCGATCATGAGCCCGAACGAGCGAGGCTGGGATGATATCGGCCAGTTCGCTGGCTATGTCCCCGAAGGTCTCACGTGCCCACTGACTGGCTGAACCCACAACGTACCGCCCTTCCCTGGTGGTCTTGCAGGCACCGAGCAGCGTCCACCTAAACCGTGCTGCGCCCAGGCGAGACACACAAGGTCGCAACCAGCGCACAAAGGGAGCGCACATCACCTGAACAGGGTTCACCGCGCGCGTGCCGCAACAGCGGAGCCCTCCCGGCCCGATCGCTCGCGGTGACGGCAATCCTGAAGGCAACGACGGCGGACGGCAGCGACCACCAGCAGTGCAGCACGGTGCTGGCGCAGGCCGATCGGGTCGAATCACCAAGGTCTGCCCGCATCTTCTAAGCGCCGGGCCGCGCCGCGGGCGCGTGTTTGACGGCGTGAGCACGGGGATCAGGGGCGCGTTGCTGGCGGTAGGTTGTCCGAGGGCGTTCAAGACGCGCTATGCGACTGGGGGCAAGCACGTGGACGAAGACAAAATCAGGCGCGCGGTGGCACCGGGGATGCAGGACTACGAGAGATCTCGGCCAAATCCCAAAGGGATCATTGCTGAGGCGGAGAGTGCCGTAGGCGGCTGCTTAGCGATGTTCCTGATCGCTCCCCTCATTGGGGGCGTCGTTACTGCCTGCTGCAATAGGTGACGTCCGAGCCGTCTCTCGGCCGTGCGAGACCGCCCGACGCCAATCAACAACGACAGAAGCCCACGGCGTCTGAGCTGGTCAGAGGCCGTGGGCTTCGTCAGTCTCGCTGGTCAGCGAGAACGCTGGTCAGTAGACCGGCAAATCGCTTGCTGCCAGGAGGTGACCGCGGCTGGTGGCAACACGGAGCACGTCTCGCAACGCCCCGGTCAGTTCCTCGGCCAGCCGTCGAAGGTCCTCCGCGTCCTGGTCGTTGCCATCGAGGGTGTGCGAGGCATGCTCCAGCAGCTCGGCTGCCGTTCCCAGTTGCACGGCTTCGATGTTGTCCGCCAGGCGGGACATGTACCCACCCTTGTCATCGGTGTTCAGGTAGCAGGGCTTGCCTTCCGGCCCCGACCACGGGAGGAGTCGTAGTTCGTTCGGTGCCGTCATCCTTGCGTCTGCCTCTCATCCGTCACGTGGGTGGTGAAGACCGCGTCGACGCGATCCCCTGGGAACGTCAGAAGGGCGGCCTCAATGACTCGCCCGGTGGTGTCGGTCGCGACGCGCGTGATCGCCAGGACTGCCATGGAGGAGCTAGTCCGGAGGGCCGATGCTTCGTCCGGTGTTGGTGGGCGGGCGCATACCGTCTCCCGGACGGTTGCCAGCGGCGAGCCCAGAATGGCGAGTCGTAGGGCGGTCTCCTGCCATGAGGGTTCGTCGTCCAGCACTCCGGCCGGGACAAGGTCGCGCGGGATGTAGATGCGGGCCAGTGCGCGCGGTGACTCTTCCTCGTGACTGACGCAGAAGAACTCAGCGAGTGGACTGCCCGTCGGCACCTTGAGCAACGTCGTCAGGTGACTGTCTGCCGGAACCATGGTGGTGCGCACGGTGACACGCAGCGCCGCTTCAGCAGCGGTCCACGGGTCCAGCGTCCCCCATCCG
The DNA here is from genome assembly GCF_040647235.1 of Streptomyces sp. NPDC042638. Taxonomy (NCBI): domain Bacteria; kingdom Bacillati; phylum Actinomycetota; class Actinomycetes; order Kitasatosporales; family Streptomycetaceae; genus Streptomyces; species Streptomyces sp. NPDC042638. The sequence continues at coordinate 32,153 of NZ_JBEZBT010000059.1, read as the reverse complement.
CCGACGTACACGATCTTGCGGGGCGGGCGGCGGACGAAGTTGCCTTTGCCATGGATCTTCTCGACCAGGCCTTCGCCCTGGAGGACCGCGAGGGCGCTTCGCAGTGTCACCGTGCTGACCTTGTATCGGTCGGCGAGGTCAGCCTCAGACGGAAGACGTTCGCCCGGCTTCATGCGGCCGGTCGTGATCTGCTGCCGGAGATCGTCGGCGATGTCGTGATGGCGTGGAGACACAGGCCGGGTCACCGCCTTCTCAGTACGCGAACTGCGGCAAGCCGGGTTCGCGCATGTATGGTCAGCAGCTCGCCCGACTCGAAGAGGAGTTGCTTAGCTCCCTGAGGGAGTTGGAAGAGGTCGCTCACCCGGCACGCTTGACCGCCGAGTTGAATGACGTCGCCACGCTGCACGGTGGCGGCGGTGATCTCGACGTTCGACACCAGCACGCCGCGGGGTGTCCAGGCGCTCACTGCTCCACCTCCGCGGGCGTCGAGTGGTGGGGCACCGAGTGACATGGGCAGGCACACGTCTCGTAGACGACCGGCAGGTCGATCGGTGCAGAGACCGGCGAGGACTCCGTGCAGGCACGGTGCGTGCCGACACGGCAGGCAGTCGACCGATAGGGGACGGCCGGGGCATCAGCGATCTGGGGTTGCTGGCGAGGAGGCATCAGCCGACTCCCGCGAGTCGCGACAAGGCTTCAGCGGGCGGCTGAGAAGCCGCTACCACCGCGCGCGGTCGCACTCGTTCCTCCCAAGCCAGCACGTACGGGCGGACGAGTGCGTTGTCCTCCCCCACGAGCGGGTGCCGGTGGTTCGCGCTGTCGCAAGCCCGGCCCAGGATGACCGTCGACGCGTCAGCGGATGCAGGGAAGGCGGGGACGGCCGGCGGCCTGGAGGGCGTTAAGGGCCGGCGGTGCCTGCCCTTGGGGGCGTACCGCGCTCTGGTGAGCGCGACGGCGCGGCGGATACGGTTGAGCACGCTGCTCAGCTCCTATCGCTGATGGCTCGGTCCCCCGACATCGCCCGTCGTGGGGACCGCTTTGCGTACGACCGCCCACAAGGTGCGGCCGTTCAGGCTGGTGGCGACGAGCCCGAACCGATTGGCCTCGGCCACCACTTCCAGGGCCTCCCGCCATGACTCGGCGGAGAGCGATTCCGGTAACTCCGCTTCGACCGACGTGTACCGGTCGTGCTCCTCCACGCGCGCGGAGAGCCCGACGGCGGACAGCCGGGCAGCGATGGCCGCCGCGCTAACTCCCGAAGCGGGCACAGGGCAGCCTCCGTCAACCGGCGATCACTTTCAGTGAAGCTAGTTAACTAGATTAGAGCTAGTGGACTAGATTTTCCATATGTCTGAGCAGCCGCCCTATCTCCGCATCGCCGACGAACTCCGGCGACGGATCGCGGAGCACGTATGGGAGCCCGGGGACCGTCTGCCGTCCCGCGCCCAGATCGGCCAGGAGTGCGGGGTGGGCGAGAACGTGGTCCGCCGGGCTCAGGAACTGCTGATTTCCCAGGGTGTGCTGGAGGGGCGTGCCGGGTCCGGAACGTACGTCGCCGAGCCCCGACAGCGGGTGCGAGTGGTCCGTTCGTCCGCGCGTGAGCGGCCCGACGGGTCGCCGTTTCGGGCGGACATGAAGGCCGTGGGCAGGCAAGGGGACTGGGAGAGCCGGACCGAGGCCAAGGTGCCGGCTCCGGCGGACATCGCGACGCGGCTCGGCATCGCCGAGGGTGACCTGTGTGTCCGGACCACGTATGAGTTCCTGGCCGACGGCAGGCCGGTGCAGCTGTCCACGAGTTGGGAGCCGTACGACCTCACCGGCGGCACTCTCGTCGTCCTCCCCGAGGGAGGCCCGCACGCCGGGGCCGGTGTCGTGAACCGCATGGCCGCGATCGGCGTCACCGTCAGCCACGCCGTGGAGCAACCGGAGCCCAGGCAGGCGACCGCCGAGGAGGCGTCACTCCTGGGCGTCCAGAAGGCCGCCCTCGTCACTCACATCCGGCGGACGTACTACAGCGACGAAGGGCGGCCCGTAGAGACAGCCGACATCGTGGTGCCCGCCGCTCACTGCGAGATCGTCTACGAGATCCCGATCAACCGTCACTAGCCCAGCGTCTGCCGCCAGTCGAATGCGTGTCGAAGGTCGGTCGATGAGGTGCCCAGCGCGAAAAGAGAAGCAGGTCAGCAGGGGTGCGCCACCCGTCCCGCCAAGCGCCTTCTAAGCGCCTGCTCCATCATTAGTGCTCGCCACGCGTAGCATGCTGTCGTCCGAACCACGTACTGATCTACCGCACGGCCGCCAGAGTCTGCCGCCACGCCCTCCACCCCTTACTGGGGGTGGAACCAAGCACACCATTAACCAGGAACTGCGAGCATCGTTTGATCACCGGAGGGAGGATGAACCCGCGCTCAGCCATGCACAGTGGCAATCAAGTCACAGGCTGCGGCGAAAGCAATCCTCAGGGTCGGCAAGGGGCTCGCACACCTAAATGATCTACGTAGCCATCAGTATCTTCTAACTAAGGCGACAGAACCCGGCGTACAGCCCGGCGTCGCGTCCTGTCTCACGGATGAATGGTGCCTGAAGCGAACCAATCGTGGAGCGTGGACTCTGCCTGTTCCGGGAGATCGTTTACGAACACCACGGCCAGACCGCGCTGGGCTCGCGAGCAGCACACGTAGAACAGGTTACGTGAGCGTTCGGTCCGTTCGGGTTTGTCGATGCCGGCGAGCATCTTGCCGATGTTGTACCGGTTCCAGGCACTGTCGTCGACCACCACGACGACGTTCTCGAATTCGTCGCCCTTGACACCGTGCTGGGTGGAGAACGGGGTGAGTTCGTCGATGAAGTTAGTGACGCTGACGACTTCCCGGTAGGACACGGTACGGAGGTTGTTTGAGAAATCCGCTCGTCGCTGGTCGCGCTCGTCCAGGTCCGTTGCGGTTCTGCGGCGTTCGAAATCTTTAAGTTTTCCTGGCATGGCGAGGAGGTGACCGTCGGCCATCAGGTCGAGTACGTCACCGATGGTGCCGGTCCTGCGTATGCCGTCGAGTGCACGGATGGCGTCACTGATGGCGCGTTTGTGGGCGTGGCGGGTGATCCGGGTCCGTCCCTCGTCCAGCAGGCTGGTCAGCTCAGCGAAGTCGTTGCTGCGGAAGGCTGTGCTCACGGCCTCGATGCGGGTGAGGTACTGGATGTAGGGCTCGTTGCGTGCCATGAGGTCGTCGGGGCCGTAGCGGCTCAGTTGTCTGTACTGTTCGAGGAGGTTGGCGTATTCGAGGGTGCCGGCGATCCTGCGGTGGGTGAGCAGGAGGTATTTAGTGTTCTCGCGCGTCCAGCCGTTCTGAGCGAGTTTTGCTTGGGCGGCCGTCAGTCGCTCGGGGCCGGCCGGGATGCCGGTGTTGAGGAACAGGTGGACTTCACCGGCCTGCTGCTCGCCAACGGCGTCCTGGATGAGCTCGGGACGCATCCGGTTGAGCACCTCAACGACGGAAGGGGAGCATCGGTAGTTCTCGTGCTTGGTGATCTCGGTGAGGAGGCCGGGGCGTTTCACCGCTCCGACGCCGGACTCGTAGATCTTCTGCATGGAGTCGCCGAAGAGGCCGACTACGCATTTCTCGTGGCCGACGCCCGCCAGGTGATCCAGCAGGAGCTGGATCGTCTTGGGTGAGGTGTCCTGGTACTCGTCGACGAAGATGACCGGGTACTTGCTGGCGATGATGCGTATGAGCTTGGGGTGGGCTGTGACGAGTCGGAGCGACAGCGCGATGACGTCGTCGTGCGAGATGCGCCCCTCGCTCAGTCTGCGTCCGCGGTCGGAGTACTCGATGACCGGGGGAGCGGTGACGTCGTCGAGGTCTTCGGGCCTGGTGAGACCCAGGTTGTAGTCGAGAATCTGCTGCCAGAGCTCACGCTGGTACGGCTGGATGGCACTCCAGAGGAATTCGTGGATGGTGCCGACGTCGACGAGCGGGTCCGCGGAGATGCGTTCGAGGATCTTCTTCTTGGCGACGTTCGTGTACGTGATGCAGGCGATCCGCCGACTGTGTGCTTCCAAGTCTGCACGGCGGCAGTTGAGGAGGTGCTGCAGGGCGCGGACCAGGGTGGTCGTCTTGCCGGCGCCGGCCCCGGCTTCGACGAGGAAGCTGCGCCGGGCTTCCAGCTCCGTGGCGACGGCTTCGAGGGTGTCTACGCGAGCCACTGCAGTCCTTCGGCGATGTAGCGGGGAACGGCCCAGTCCTCCAGGAGCATGACATCGAAGGCGAAGTCGGTCTTGTGGTCGCTGAGTTGCTCTGCGATGTCATAGGCTTTGGCTTCGATATCGTCGGCGGTGGGATCGGCCCCGACCTCCTTGACGAATGCCGCCTTCAGGGCGAGCTGTCGGAAGTCACGTGCTAGGGGCCCCGCGTTGGCGATAATGAAGGCGTCCTCGAAGCTCCGCGCGCAGGCTCCCGAATCTCTCTCCGGGATCTGGTAGGCGACGCGGACGCGACCCTGCTCCTTGTCGGCCGGGTAGGTGGCGAGCAGCTCAGCGATGCTGGCCCTTGCGGGCAGCCAGTTCTTTAGCGTTTGATTCGAGGTGACCGTCTGTCCCTGGCCCGGTGGGCAAGCCTTGCGGTGTTTGGGGCACACGGAGTCGATGTCGGTGATTACGAGGGTTTTGACGTTCAGGAAGGCGAGCAGTTCCCGGAAGCGGACGGCGTAGGCGTCACCGACCTCGATGACCGATACATATTGGTGCAGCAGCTCCTTGGCGCAGCGTCGGACCATCTCGGGCAGCAGCAAGCGTTCCGCGGTGCCCTCGATCAGGATCACCTTGTCGGCGAAGAACATGTCGCACCGGTGCAGGACCATGTACTGGCGCAGAAAACGTAGGGTCTCGTCTCCCTGGGGGGTGGCCTTGACGTTTGCCTGGAAGGTCGAGAGGTCCTTGACGGTGAGCTGCGGCTCGGAACGGTCGAAGTAGCGCACGGTGTGGAAGCCGCTGCTTGCGACGATGTGGGAGGAGTGCGTGGTGATAACCACCTGCACCTTCCAGCCCGTTTTGCGGTCAATGAAGTCCTGGATGTTCTTGATAAACGTCTCCTGCATCTGGGGATGCAGATGGGCTTCGGGCTCCTCGATGAACAGCACCTGCAGTGCCGGTTTGGGCGTAGTGCGTTCGTAGGTCTGGTGGAAGCTGATGACCTGCAGGATCGTGAAGATCAGCTTGCTGTAGCCCAGCCCGTTGTGGCCTTCAGGAAGGTGGAAGTCGGCGTCCCCGGAAGGATATTGAATGCGGGTACTTCCCCGCAAGATACCTGAAGCCTCGATAAGGGACACGATGCGCGGCTTCTGGACAGGGGTGATGGTGCCCACTCCGAAAGTGCGCAGGTCCTCGAAAATCGGGTCGAACAGCGTGGCGTAGTTGTCGTCGAGCTGCTGCGAAGCGGACGCCAGAGCGGTCTCGATCTGCTCGATGCTCTGATGACGGTCCTCGTGCCCGCTGTTGACCTTGTAATAGGCCTCGAACGTCTTCGACAACGTGCGGGCCTTGTCGCTCGGGGTGTCGTCCACCTTGGTCTGCGCATAGACGAGCTTGACCGACAGGATGGATTCGGCGGCACCGCGCTTGATCTCTTTGCGGACGTTCTCATCCAAGGGACTGACCGCTCGATAGACCGGGGCAAAGTAGTCCGAGAAGTTCTTGCGCAGCCACTTGATCCGATCGAACGACTCTCGTCGGCTGGCCAACCAGAACTCCTTGAGGAAGTCGTGCGGGCGGGCGGCCTCCAGCGCCGCCTCGATCTTGACCTCGAGGCAAGCGTCGTCCAGGTCGAGGATCACACCAGTGAGCGGCGCGAGGTCGTCGTCTTCCGTGTACTCGATTGTGAGGACCAACTGGATGGCCGGGACGAGGTCGCGCGCCTTGACCAGCAGGTCCTCGCTCGTCTCGCTGTCGCCCCGGTCAGCGTGCGCCTGCGCCTCGCCGAAGATTTGCCGCGCCTGCTCGATGTCGGCGATACGGCAGGTGGAGAAGTCCTCAAGAACGAACCTCGTGTCTTCCTCACCGAAGAACTTCTCGAAGAGATTAACGAATGATGTCTTGCCGCTGTTGTTGCGACCGACGATGAGCGTGGCCTTCGGATCAACCCGGACGTCCACCCTCTCCAGGGCTCGATAGTTGATCACTTCGGCATGGGTCAGCTGCATCGCACTCCCAAGATCGTCTCCAACCCAGCTCCCGGGGCGACATACGCTCTGCAACTGCCGAGAGTCAGAGCAGTATCCGATACCGAAGGAGCAAGGGGTGCCACTTGGCTCAAAGTTGTCATTGATGCGACAGATTACGTCCACTTCAATCTTCCTCGATCGATGACGGTCATTGATCCGCGACAGGCATCAGTGCGCCTGGTGAAGGAGTCGCCGGGACAGAACCGCGCTTCCAGTCCCGTGGGTGGCGTCTGAGCGCAAGGAGTCGCTGCGGCTGCCGCACACTGCCGGTAGGGAGCAGCACGGTCGCCGCTCCCCGCGGTAGCCGGGCCAGGGACATGCCCGCAGGTGCGGAAGCAGCCGCAATCAAGGTGCTTCTCGCCCTCCCGACAAGGACCATCCCCGCGTGTGCAGGGAACAGCCAGTCGCCCCGCTCGGAGCGGGCCGTCCGGCCTGCTCCCGCGCAGCGCGGCCAGCAGCGGACCGCAGTCGGCCAGCAACAGTGCGGGCAGGACCGGTGACCAGCCCATACCCGCTGCCAAGACGCCGACGGCTTCACGGCCCCATCGGCCCGGCCGACCTGCTCGTCCTGATCGGGACTGGGCGGTAGCAGCCGGCCGTCCGCCGCGGCGGACGACGCCTAACCGAGCGCCGCCCGCACCCGCTGCCACAGGCCGACGGCACGCGAGAGCGGGCAAGTGTCCAGCATCAGGGCGATCAGCCGGGCGCCTTGCAGCGCCGGGTGGCCAGCCGACAGACGCTGGTCATCTCGGAACTCGCTACGTTGCGATCCTCGGTCCCTCCGAAAGGCAACCGCCAGGCGACGACCTCGGCGTGGTGCACCGCCGCCAGGACGGCGCCGCGCACGGTGGCCGCGTCGTTGGTGAAGGAGTCTTCAAGGAGGATCAGCCCGCACTGGCGTGGGCAGTAGGAGTAGTGCTCCAGGGCGGAGAGGGGGCCCGGGACGTCAGCCACAACGCCACCGGTGAGCAGACGCCCGCGGCCCCGGGACTGAACGAGGACGCCGCGCAGGACCTGCTGGCCCGCTTCGGCCGCCTGAGCCGTTACCACTAGGCACCCGAACTCGTCCTGGGCAAGCGCCTGGCGCACGCCACCGGTTCGAGCTCGACGGTCGCCCGCCAGGAGGTCCAGGCTCCAACTCCCGGTCGGCATCACAGGACCTCAACCGCTTGTGTATCCGGTCGACGGGCCTGCTCCTGTCGCCCTACTCTCGCGCGGTGACGGACAACAGGGAGATGGTCGAGGACTTTTGCGTATTGAAGCGGTGCTTCAACAGGTACCTGGAGGGCCTGGCGCCGACGCACCAGCGATAGACGTCCTGTTTCTCTAGGCTGGCGCCCTTCCGGTCCCGGGTCTGGAGCCGGGCTGGCCGGGCCTGGCCGAGCAGTTGCAAGATGCGCTGGAGGCGCCGTCGGCCGGATCCGCCCAGCCCCCCCCTGGGCGGCCCACGGTCGGTCACGTCACCCGGACAACTGCGTACTTTGCTGGAGGCACGGGTGGCTGACTTCGCCAGGGACCCCCTCTGGACAGCAGACAGGCGGGCTCGGGGGCTGTGGGCCGGTGATGGTGGTGGCTAGGCGAGCGGCTCGATGTCCGCGACAGCCCGCCACACCTACGAACCCAGGAGACCGCCTGAACAGCATCGAGAGGCACCTGATACCCCATCAGAACGAGCGTCAAATGAGCGTCAAGATACCTTGCAGAGCGTCATTTGAGCGTCAAGATATCGCCCGTAACGCCCATAGGGCACATCATGCGCACCCACCGAAACCGCAGGTCAGGACCCCTTCACGGCCGGTTCCAGGATGGCAACGCACTCCACATGGTGCGTCATCGGAAACAGATCGAACGCCCGCAGCGTCCGCACCCGGTAGCCGCCGTCCCGGAAGTACCCCAGATCCCGGGCCAGCGCCGCGGGGTCGCAGGCGACGTAGGCGATGCGGCGGGCGCCGAGGGTGGTGAGGTGGTCGACCGTCTTGCGGCCCGCGCCGGCGCGGGGCGGGTCGAGGACGATCAGGTCGACCTCCGTGATGCCGGTGCGCGGCAGGACCGACTCGACCTTGCCCTGCTCGACGCGGACCCGCGGGAAGCCGGCCAGGTTGTGCCGCGCGTCCTCCACCGCCCGCTTGCCGGACTCGATGCCGAGCACCGCGCCCTTCTCGCCGAGGCGGTCGGCGAGGGCGCCGGCGAACAGGCCGACGCCGCAGTAGAGGTCCAGGGCCATCTCGCCCTTGCGGGGCAGCAGGCCCTGCATGACGGCCTTCACCAGGGTGTCGGCGGCCTTCGGGTGGACCTGCCAGAAGCCGCCGCTGCCGACGCGGTAGGTGTGGTCGTCGGCCCGCTCGCGCACGAACGCGCGGCCGTGGACACGGTGGATACCGCCGTCCCGCTCGTCGACCCGCATGACGGAGACGGGCCGGTCGAGCTCGACGAGCGGCAGCCGGGCGCCGGGGCGCGGCTCCAGGATCACCATGCGGTCCTGGGAACCCGTCGCGGCGATCACCTCGACGGAGGCCATGCCGGACCAGTCCCGCTCCTCGATGCCCAGTTCGCTGACACCGGCCGCGGCGATCATGCAGTGGTCGATCGGTTCGACCTCGTGCGAGCGGTGGCGGCGCAGGCCGGCGTTGCCGTCGGCGTCGACGGCGTACTGGACGCGGGTGCGCCACTGGGGGACCTGCCCGGCCGGCAGCTTGTCGCCCTCGGCCGGCAGCACGGTGCCGTCCCAGCCGGCTTCCTCGGGGGTGAGCCCGGCGAGCCGCTGGAGCTGCTCGGCGATGACGTCGGCCTTCAGCCGGCGCTGGGCTCCCGGCTTGGCGTGCTGCCAGTCGCAGCCGCCGCAGCGGCCGGGGCCGGCGAAGGGGCAGGGCGCCTCGATGCGGTCCTTGGACGCCTGGAGGATCTCCACGGCGTCGGCGCGCAGGAAGCGGGCCCCCTCCTCGCCCTCGGTCACCCGGGCCACCACCCGCTCTCCGGGCAGCGCGTGCCGGACGAACAGCACCTGGCCCTCGGAGGTACGGGCGATGCAGTGGCCGCCGTGGGCGACGGGGCCGATCTCGACGTCGTACTCCTGGCCCACCAGAGACTGGGTCGGTTCTGTCTGCATGGTGGGGTGACTCCAGATCGAAGAGGTGTCGGAGAAGGGCGAAGAGGGGGGACGGGAGGTCGGCACGACCGGTGGGCCGGACAACAGCCCACCAGTCTACGGCCTTCGCGCCCCGCCTCAGTCCCTGGCGGACGGCTCCTTGGGCCGCTCCACCGCGGGACCCCGCCGGACCGCTCCGGGCGCGTTCCACTCCTGCCGCTTGCGGGCCCGCAGCTTGGCCGCCTCGGAGGACTGCAGCTGGTACGGCACCGAGGTCACCATGACCCCGGGGGTGAAGAGCAGGCGGCCCTTGAGGCGCAGGGCGCTCTGGTTGTGCAGCAGGTGCTCGTACCAGTGGCCGACCACGTACTCGGGGATGATCACGGAGACCGCGTCGCGCGGCGACTCCTTGCGCAGGCTCTTGACGTACTCGATCACCGGGCGGGTGACCTCGCGGTACGGGGAGTCGAGGACCTTCAGCGGTACGTCGATACCGCGCCGCTCCCACTCCTCGCGCAGCGCCTTCGTCTCGGCCGGGTCGACGTTGACGGTCAGCGCCTCCAGGGTGTCGGAGCGCATCAGCTTGGCGTAGGCCAGGGCGCGCAGCGTGGGGCGGTGGATCTTGGAGATCAGGACCACCGAGTGCACGCGGGACGGGCGGACCAGGTCGTCGCTGGGCCCCTCGGGCGCGGCGATCTCCTCGGCGACCCGGTCGTAGTGCTTCCGGATCGCGGTCATGGTCGCGTAGAAGATGCACATGCCGAGCAGGGCCACCCAGGCGCCGTGCGTGAACTTGGTGACCAGGACGACGACGAGCACCAGGCCGGTGAAGAAGGCGCCGAACGCGTTGATCGCGCGGGAGCGGATCATGTGGCTGCGCTTGGCCTGGTCCTTCTCGGCCGCCAGGTGGCGGTTCCAGTGCCGGACCATGCCGGTCTGGCTGAGCGTGAAGGACACGAACACGCCGACGATGTACAGCTGGATCAGGCGGGTGGAGTCCGCGCCGTAGATGAACACCAGCAGTGTCGCGGTGCCGGCGAGCAGCACGATGCCGTTGGAGAAGGCGAGCCGGTCGCCGCGGGTGTGCAGCTGGCGCGGCAGGTAGCGGTCCTGGGCGAGGATCGAGCCGAGCAGCGGGAAGCCGTTGTACGCCGTGTTCGCGGCCAGGAACAGCACCAGCGCGGTGGCGGCGGCCAGGACGACGAACAGGAAGCTGCCCTTGCCGAAGACCGCCTCGGCGACCTGGGAGATCACCGGGTTCTGGACGTAGCCGGAGCCGAGCGGGTGGCCGTTGTGGAGCAGGTCGGTGGCCGGGTTCTCGGCCATGCGGACCTTGGTGGACATGGCGAGGGCGATGATGCCGCAGAACATGGTGACGGCGAGCAGGCCCATCATCGCGAGCGTGGTCGCCGCGTTCTTCGACTTGGGCTTGCGGAAGGCCGGCACGCCGTTGGAGATGGCCTCGACACCGGTCAGGGCCGCACAGCCGGAGGAGAAGGCGCGCAGCAGCAGGAAGACGAGCGCGAAGCCCGCGAGGCCCTGGTGCTCGGCCTTGATGTGGTAGTCGGCGGTCGGGGCGCGCATGGTGTCGCCGAGGACCAGGCCCCGGAAGGCACCCCACGCGACCATGATGAAGACGCCGCCGACGAAGACGTACGTCGGGATGGCGAAGAGTTTGCCGGACTCCTTCACGCCGCGCAGGTTCATGAGCGTCAGCAGGACGATCACCGCGGTCGCGCACAGCACCTTGTGCTCGACCACGAAGGGGATCGCGGAGCCGAGGTTCTCGATGCCGGAGGAGATGGACACGGCGACGGTCAGGACGTAGTCCACGAGCAGGGCGCTGGCGACGGTCAGGCCGGCCTTGGGCCCCAGGTTGGTGGTGGCGACCTCGTAGTCGCCGCCGCCGCTCGGGTACGCGTGCACGTTCTGCCGGTAGGAGGCGACCACGGTGAACATCAGCACCACGACCGCGACGGCGATCCAGGGGCTGAAGTGGTACGCCGACACGCCCGCGATGGACAGGACCAGCAAGACCTCCCCCGGCGCGTAGGCGACGGAGGACAGCGGGTCGGAGGCGAAGACGGGGAGTGCGATGCGCTTCGGCAGGAGGGTCTCGCCCAGCCGGTCACTGCGCAGGGCCCGCCCGATCAGGATCCGTTTGGGCACGTCGGTCAGTTTGGACACGAGAGAGGATCGTAGGCCTTCGAACAGGCAGCCGCCCACCCGGTGGGCCGGATATGCCTCCCGAGTGAAAACGGGGACGCGCGGAACTGCGGAATCCGTGGTTGGTGTGCCCTTCGTGACTAGATGGCAAACCCCGCCTGTCATCGCACTTCGGAGGTTCCATGCCCGCGACCGCGGAGCTGATCGGAGCGGTGCTCGCCCTGGCCTGCCTCGGAATCCTGACCCTGTGCAGCGTGCGCAGCATCACTCGCCGGAGGCTCCCGCCGCCGCCCCGGGCACAGGGGTGCCCGCCGCCCGGCGTCCGTGTGTAGCTTTGGGCGTCGGTCTGAGACCCTGATGCTGAGCAGTAACTTTTGGACACCGGAAGGACGGTCGTGCACATCGTCATCATGGGCTGCGGAAGAGTAGGTTCCGCTCTTGCCCAGACCCTGGAGCAACAGGGCCACACGGTCGCCGTGATCGACCAGGACCCCACCGCCTTCCGCCGGCTGGGCCCGGGATTCGGGGGACGCCGGGTCACCGGGGTGGGCTTCGACCAGGACACCCTGCGCGAGGCGGGGATCGAGGAGGCCGGTGCCTTCGCCGCCGTCTCCAGCGGTGACAACTCCAACATCATCTCCGCGCGCGTGGCCCGTGAGATGTTCGGCGTGGAGAACGTGGCCGCCCGCATCTACGACCCCCGTCGCGCCGAGGTCTACCAGCGTCTGGGCATCCCCACCGTGGCCACGGTCCGCTGGACCGCCGACCAGATGCTGCGCCGCCTGCTGCCGTCCGGGGCCGAGCCGCTGTGGCGCGATCCCACCGGCGGGGTGCAACTCGCCGAGGTGCACGCCTCCGCGAAGTGGGTCGGCCACAAGATCAGCAAGCTGCAGGAGGAGACGGGCGTCCGGGTGGCGTTCCTGACCCGCCTGGGCGAGGCGATCCTGCCCACCTCCCAGACGGTGCTGCAGGAGGGCGACCTCGTGCACGTGATGATGCGGACGGACGACGTGGAGAAGGTCGAGGCGGCGTTCGCCGGTGGCCCGGAAGAGGAGGGCGGTCACTGATGAGGGTCGCCATTGCCGGAGCCGGCGCCGTCGGCCGCTCGATCGCGGGCGAGCTGCTGGAGAACGGCCATGAGGTTCTGCTGATCGACAAGGCGCCGACCGCGATCTCGGTCGAGCGCGTCCCGCAGGCGGAGTGGCTGCTCGCCGACGCCTGCGAGATCACCTCCCTGGACGAGGCGGCGCTGCAGCGCTGCAACGTCGTGATCGCCGCGACCGGCGACGACAAGGTGAACCTGGTCGTCTCGCTGCTCGCCAAGACGGAGTACGGCGTTCCGCGCGTCGTCGCCCGCGTGAACAACCCCAAGAACGAGTGGCTCTTCAACGAGGCATGGGGCGTCGACGTGGCTGTCTCCACGCCGCGTCTGATGTCCGCCCTGGTCGAGGAGGCGGTGAGCGTCGGCGACCTGGTCCGGCTGCTGCGCTTCAGCCACGGCGACGCCAACCTCGTCGAGCTGACCCTGCCCGAGGAGTCGGCCCTGGCCGGCACCCAGGTCGGGGACGTGGAGTGGCCGCAGGACACCTCCCTGGTCACGATCATCCGCGGCACCCGCGTACTGACCCCCTCCAAGGAGGACTCCCTGGAGGCGGGCGACGAGCTGCTGTTCGTGGCCGCGCAGGCCCGGGAGGAACAGCTGGAGGAACTGCTGTCGGTGCGCCGCGACGGGGCCTGAGGCCTTCCGGCGGTACGACGGTGAAGGGCGCCCTTGCCGCCAAGGGCGCCCTTCTCGTCGTAGAACCGTAGAACCGCAGAACCGTGGAACCTGTGCGGCCTCAGGACTCGTGCGACACCAGGGGCTGCGGCCCCAGGAGCTGTGCGGCCCCAGGAGCCGCCGTGCGGTCCTGAAGGCGGCTCACGCCTCCCGGCGGTGCCGGGGGCCCGTCGCCTCGCCGCCCTCCGCGACCAGGGCCGCCTTGCGCTCCTCCTCGGCCTTCTCCTCCGCCTCCATCTCGGCGAAGACGTCGATGGGGGCCGGAGCCTTGGCCAGGAAGACCCAGGTCAGCCAGACGGCGAGCAGGAACGGGGGGATCTTCAGGGCGACCAGCACCCAGCCGAGCTGGGTGGTGTCGGCCCACCAGTACAGCGGGAAGAGGATCGCGCACTTCGCCAGCAGGATCAGGCCCCAGGCCCAGCTGGCCTTGGCGTACGCCTTCTTGCGGCCCGGGTTACGGGTGCGCCAGGAGAGGTTCTCCTTGAAGACCGGACCCAGGATGAGGCCGATCAGGGGCACCCCGGCGAGAGTCGTGACGATGTACGCCAGCGCCAGACCCAGGGTGTAGAGCATGCCGGGGAGGTAGAAGTCCTTGGCGTTGCCGGTGAACATCGCGAACACCACGCCGAAGGCCACGCCGAACACGCCGCTGAAGGCGTGCTTGACGGTGTCCTTCATGGCCAGCCGGACCACGACCAGGACGAGGGACACCGCGAGCGCGGCGATCGCCGAGAGGTGCAGGTCCTTGTTGATCGTGAAGATCGTGACGAAGAGGAGGCCCGGCACGACCGTCTCGACCATGCCGCGGACCCCGCCGAACGCCTCGAACAGCGCCGCCTCGGTCACCGCGCGGGCATCGTGAGGCTGAGCATGGTCGGTGTCTTCGGTCGGCTTGTCGAGGGACGTCACCGGCTACTCCCGTCCGAGGGGTCGCAGTTCGTATTTCGGGTTGAACAGCACCCGGCGGCCTCGGCTCATCGAGATCCGGCCCGATGCGAGCAGCTTGCGCCCCGGTTCTATGCCCACGATGGAGCGCCTGCCGAGCCACACCACGTCCAGCGCGGCCGAGCCGTCGAACAGCTCCGCCTCCAGGGCCGGGACTCCGGCGCGTGGACGCAGGGTGACCGTGCGCAAGGTACCAGTTACGGTGACGATCTGCCGGTCGTGGCAGTCGCCGATCCTGGTGCAGCCCACCGTCTCGGCGTCCTCGCGCAGCTCCTCGGACTCCAGGTCCTCCTGCGACGAGGAGAGCCGGTCGAGCATGCGCCGGAACCGGCCGGCCGGCTTTTCGGAACGAGGAACAGCAGTCATATCTGAAGCGTACCGGGGAGAGCCGACAGGGCTGTAAGCCTGCTCACTTCTCGAACCGGTAACCCATTCCCGGCTCGGTGATGAAGTGCTCGGGGTGCGAGGGGTCCGACTCCAGTTTCCGGCGGAGCTGGGCCATGTACACCCGCAGATAGTTGGTCTCGGTCCCGTACGACGGCCCCCACACCTCCTGGAGCAGCTGTTTCTGGCTGACCAGGCGGCCGGTGTTGCGGACCAGCACCTCCAGCAGGTGCCACTCGGTCGGGGTGAGCCGGACGTCCTTGCCGCCGCGGTTGACCTTCTTGGCGGCGAGGTCGACGGTGAAGCCCGCGGTCTCCACGGTCGTCAGGTCGTCCTCGCCGGGCCCGACCGGCTCCGCCCGGCGGACGGCGGCCCGCAGCCGGGCCAGCAGCTCGTCCATGCCGAACGGCTTGGTCACGTAGTCGTCGGCGCCCGCGTCCAGTGCCTCGACCTTCTCGTCGGAGGAGTGGCGGGCGGAGAGGACCAGGATCGGCACCCGGGTCCAGCCGCGCAGGCCCTTGATCACCTCGACGCCGTCCATGTCGGGCAGCCCCAGGTCGAGGACGACCACGTCGGGGTGGCGGGAGGCGGCGAGTTCGAGCGCGGCCCTGCCGTCGGCGGCCGCGTCGACCTCGTACTTGCGCGCCTTGAGGTTGATGACTAGGGCGCGCACGATCTGCGGCTCGTCGTCGACCACGAGCACCCGGGTCATAGGGCCTGCCTCTCCGGTTCTGCGATGTCTGCCCCGTCCGGGGGTTCCGCGCCGGCCGCCCCGCCGGGGGGCTCCGCGATGTCCGCCGCCGGAGGAACGGTCTCGGCACGAGCTCCCGCCGCGCGCAGGCTGAGCACCATGGTGAGCCCACCGCCCGGCGTGTCCTCGGCGTTCAGGGTGCCGCCCATGGCCTCGGCGAAGCCCCGGGCGACCGCGAGGCCCAGCCCCACGCCGGCGCCGCGCGGAGCGTCACCGTACCGCTGGAAGGGCTCGAAGATCCGGTCCTTGGCCTCGTCCGGCACGCCCGGGCCGCGGTCCACCACGCGCACCTCCACGCGGTCGGAGATGGCGCTCGCGGAGACCAGGACACGCCGCCCGCGCGGGCTGTACTTGACGGCGTTCTCCACCAGGTTGGCCACGGACCGCTCCAGCAGCCCGGGGTCGACGGCGACCATCGGCAGCGTCTCGGGCACGTCCAGGCCGACGCTGTCCTCGGGTACGCCGCCGAGCGCCATCGGCACGACCTCGTCCACGTCGATCTCGCGGATCAGCGGCGTGACCGTACCGGTCTGCAGCCGGGACATGTCCAGCAGGTTGCCCACGAGGTGGTCGAGCCGGTCCGCGCCCTCCTCGATGCCCTCCAGCAGCTCCGCCTGGTCCTCCTCCGACCAGGCCACGTCGTCGGAGCGCAGGGAGGACACGGCGGCCTTGATGCCGGCCAGCGGGGTGCGCAGATCATGACTGACGGCGGCCAGCAGGGCGGTGCGGATGCGGTTGCCCTCGGCGAGCGTGCGGGCCCGGTCGGCCTCCTCCTGCAGCCTCCTGCGGTCGAGCACGACGGCCGCCTGGGCGGCGAACGCGGCGAGCACCCGGCGGTCCGCGGCGGGCAGCACCCGTCCGGTGAGCGCGAGCGCCATGTGGTCGCCGACCGGCATGTCGACGTCCGCGTCCTCGGGGCGCTCCAGCGGCGGGCCGAAGCCCGCGCGGCCGGCGCAGGACCAGGGCGCGACGTCGCTCTCGCGCTCCAGCAGGGCGGCCGACTCCATGGCGAAGGTCTCGCGGACCCGCTCCAGCAGCTCCTCCAGGCTGGTCTCGCCGCGCAGCACGTTGCCGGCGAGGAAGGAGAGGATCTCGGACTCGGCGCGCAGCCGGGCGGCCTGCTCGGTGCGCCGGGCGGCCAGGTCGACGACCGAGGCGACCGACATGCCGACCCCGAAGAAGATCGCGATGGCGACGATGTTCTTCGGGTCGGCGATGGTCAGCCGGTGCAGCGGCGGGGTGTAGAAGTAGTTCAGCAGCAGCGAGCCGAAGGCCGCCGAGGCCAGTGCGGGCAGCAGGCCGCCGAGCAGGGCGGCGGCGACGGTGACGGCCAGGAACAGCAGCATGTCGTTGGCCAGGCCGAGGTCGACGGTGTTCAGCAGCACCGCGAGGACCGCGGGGCCGGCGAGACCGACCAGCCAGCCCCAGATGCGCCGGGCCCGGCCGAGCCGGCCGCCGCGGGCCACCGGCAGTCCCCGGCCCTTGGCCGCCTCCTCGTGGGTGACGATGTGCACGTCCAGGTCGGGACCGGAGTCCCGGGCGACGGTCGCGCCGACGCCGGGCCCGAAGACGTACTGCCAGGCCTTGCGGCGGGAGGAGCCCAGCACGATCTGGGTGGCGTTGACACCGCGTGCGAAGTCGAGCAGGGCCGCGGGAATGTCGTCGCCGACCACGTGGTGGAAGGTGCCGCCGAGGTCCTCCACCAGGGTGCGCTGGACGGCCAGCTCCTTGGGGGAGGCCGAGGTCAGCCCGTCGCTGCGGGCGATGTAGACGGCCATGACCTCGCCGCCGGCGCCCTTCTCGGCGAGCCGGGCGGCCCGGCGGATCAGCGTGCGCCCCTCGGGGCCGCCGGTGAGGCCCACCACGATCCGCTCGCGCGAGCCCCATATCCGCGAGACGCGGTGTTCGCTGCGGTACTCGTTCAGGTACTCGTCGACCCGGTCGGCCACCCACAGCAGGGCCAGCTCGCGCAGGGCGGTGAGGTTGCCGGGCCGGAAGTAGTTGGACAGGGCCGCGTCGACCTTGTCCGGCTGGTAGATGTTGCCGTGGGCCATGCGGCGGCGCAGCGCCTGCGGGGACATGTCGACCAGCTCGATCTGGTCGGCCCGGCGTACCACCTCGTCGGGGACGGTCTCGCGCTGACGCACCCCGGTGATCGACTCCACCACGTCACCGAGTGACTCCAGGTGCTGGATGTTGACGGTGGAGACGACGTCGATGCCGGCCGCCAGCAGTTCCTCGACGTCCTGCCAGCGCTTGGCGTTGCGGGAACCGGGGACGTTGGTGTGGGCCAGCTCGTCCACGAGGGCGACGGCGGGCGCCCGGCGCAGGACGGCGTCGACGTCCATCTCGCCGAAGGTGGTGTCCCGGTACTCCAGTCGCCGGCGCGGCACCTGTTCCAGGCCGTGCAGCATCACCTCGGTGCGCGGCCTGCCGTGGTGCTCCACGAACGCGACCACGCAGTCCGTGCCCCGCTCGATCCGGCGGTGCGCCTCGGCGAGCATGGCGTAGGTCTTGCCCACACCCGGTGCCGCACCGAGATAGATCCGAAGCTTGCCGCGTGCCATGGCCCTATTGTCTTCCCGTACCCGTTGCCTACGCAGCGTCGACCTTACGGCCAACGATGTGGACAAATAGGGCGATGCCCCGGCCAGGCAGGGGCTTTGACGCAACTCTGACGGGTCGGACACCCTCAGCGCCCGACAATCCCCCGCCCCGCGACCGGTGCGCACCGACCAGGCCACGCACCCGCTCACCGCGAACGACGACCCCCGGCAGCCCGGCGACGGCACACCCGACCCCGACGCCGAACCGGCCGGCGACCTCCTCGGCAACGAGCGCGGCCAGGCGCCCGGGAGGAGCCGGCGGCAGCGACCCGCCGCTACCGACCGCCGAACGGCCCGCCGGGCTGCGTGCCCGGCGGGTCCCCGTGACGGAGCAGCTCGCCTTCGCGCGCGGCGGCGCGGCGCACGCGCGAAGGGGACGCGGGGAAGACTGCCTGAAAGGGGCGCGGGAGAATGCGCGAGCGGCCACTACGGACCCATGAGGGCGCGCACCCGCACAAAGCGGACCCACGAGGGTGCGCACCCGCACAAAGCGGGGCCGCGCCCGGCACAGGCGCGGCCCGAATACTTCGGCTGGACGAGCGGAGCGCCTAGCGGACCTCGGTGATCTCCGGGCCGCGCTGCAGCTGCCCCATGCCACCGGAGAAGCGCGAGCCCTCCTCCTCCTGCTGGACGCCCTCGGGGACCATCTGGGCGTCGTTGGGGAGCTTGAGGACGATCGGGTCGCGGGGTGCCATCGGCCCCTCGCCGCGGACCACGACCGTGTCACGGAAGATCTGCTCCAGCAGCCCGGCGGCCTGCGGCTGCACCGCGCCCTGGCCGGAGATCACACCGCGCAGGAACCAGCGCGGGCCGTCCACGCCGACGAACCGGACGACCTGGAAGCCACCGGTGCCGTCCGGCAGCTGCACCGGCACCTGGGCGCGCAGCTCCCAGCCGAGCGGGCCCTCGACCTCGTCGACGATGCCACCCTGCTGGGTGATGCCGGCGCCGATCTCCTCGCGGACCTCGCCCCAGATGCCCTCGCGCTTGGGCGCGGCGAACGCCTGGAGCTGGATGGCGCTGTCGCGCAGCACGACGGTCGCGGCGACGATGGCGTCACCGGCGACCTCGACCCGCAGCTCCATGCCGTCGACGCCCGGGATGAACAGTCCGCCGAGGTCCACGCGGCCCTCTGCCGGGTCGCGCACCTCCTCGCTGTCCCACGGCCCGTCGGGCCGGGGCCCGGGCTCCAGCCGGACGCGCTCGCGCCCGGCCTCCACTTCCTCGTCCGCCTCGGTGTCGACGCTGTCGACGACCTGCTCGGCCTCGCCGGCCGCGCCCTCGGCGGCACCCTTCTTGTTGCGACGTCCGAACACGTCACTGTCCTTCCCGGTCGGATACGACCGAAGCGTATCGATTCCCACCCGTCGGAGCGCCATCGGCGACCCGACCGCTTGCGCCGCTCTCGTCGCCCACCGCGGCATGGCCACCGGTGGACCCGAAGCCCCCTTCGGCCCGCGCCGAGTCGGGAAGCTCCGCGACCTCCTGGAAGCGGACCCTCTCGACCTGCTGGACGACCAGTTGGGCAATCCGGTCGAAGCGCTCGAACCGCACGCTCTCGCGCGGGTCGAGGTTCACCACGATCACCTTGATCTCCCCACGGTACCCGGCATCAACCGTCCCCGGGGCATTCACCAGGGCGACACCGCAGCGGGCGGCGAGGCCGGAACGCGGATGCACGAAGGCCGCGTACCCCTCGGGCAGGGCGATCGACACTCCCGTGGGCAGAACGGCCCGTTCACCGGGGCCCAGCTCGCACGTCTCGGTGGTACACAGATCGGCCCCGGCGTCCCCGGGGTGCTCGTAGGCCGGAAGCGGTACGTCCGGATCAACGCGCCGGATGAGCACGTCCAGGGGGCCACGGGCGGCGGGGCTTGCTGCGGTCACGGGTTCACCTCGAAGGCACGGGCACGCCGGATCTGGTCCGGGTCGTTCATGGCGGCCTGGATCTCTTCCCTGCGGCCGTGGTCGATGAAGTGGTCCACCTTGACCTCGACGAAAAGGGCGTCGGCGCGGACGGCGACCGGCCCGTCGGGGCCGCCTATGCGTCCGGTGGCGGTGGAGTAGATCTTGCGCCCGGCGACGGCGGTGACCTCGGCCTCCAGGTGCAGCGTGGTGCCGACGGGCACCGGCCGCACGAAGTCCGTCTCCAGCCGTCCGGTGACGGCGATGGTGCGCAGCAGCCAGTTCAGCGAGCCGAGCGTCTCGTCCAGGGCCGCGGCGAGCACTCCGCCGTGCGCGAGGCCCGGGGCGCCCTGGTGGGCGGCCTGCACGGTGAACTCGGCGGTCAGCGTGACGCCGTCACCGGCGCGGGCCTCCAGGTGCAGCCCGTGCGGCTGCCCCGGGCCGCACCCGAAACAGTGTTCGTAGTGGGCACCGAGAAGTTCCCCGGGCGCGGGCGCATCGGGGTGCCGTACCGGTTTCCCCGCGTCGGCGGGGGGCTGAAGTGCTGCGGAACTACCACTCACAGGCGCAGACCTTACCCGCCCTGCCGGACAGCGCCCCGCCCTTGGTGCCCCGCATAGCAGCCCGCCGCGCACCCCGTGCCAAGCTTGCTTCATGCAGCTCTCCGCCACCCCCTACGAAGAACGTCTCACCGCCCCCCGGTCGTGGTGGTTGATCAGCTTCCTCGTGGGCGTCTCCCTCGCCCTGATCCTGCTCCCGTTCGGCACCCTGCCGCTGCTGGGCGGCCTGGTCGGCGGTACGGCCGCGGCGGCTGTGGTGGCCAGTGCCTACGGCTCCCCGCGCATCCGGGTCGTGGGCGGCTCCCTGCTCGCGGGCGAGGCGAAGATCCCGGTGTCGGCGCTCGGCGCCGCGCACGTGCTGGACGCGGAGGAGGCCCGCGCCTGGCGGACGTACAAGGCCGACACCCGCGCCTTCCTGCTGCTGCGCGCGTACATCCCGGGTGCGCTGCGCGTGGAGGTCACCGACCCGCAGGACCCGACGCCGTACCTGTACCTGTCGACGCGGGAGCCGGAGAAGCTGGCGGCGGCGATCGAGGCGGCCCGCGAGGCGCACGCCTAGGACGCTCAGAGCTCCTTCGGCAGGTCGCGCATCTTCAGCGGCTGCGCCGGTCTCTCCAGCGGCGGCAGTTCGGGGAGCTCGCCCCACGGCACCTGGATCTTGCGCAGATCGGCGCGGATGCGGGCCGCGAGTCTCTTGGTGTCCCGGCGGTTCATGACCGCCCCGACCGCGGCGCCGACCATGAACGGCATCAGATTGGGCAGGTCGCGGACCATCCGCTTCATGATCTGCTGGCGCAGTTCGCGCTTCATCCGGCCGCCGAGGGCCGTGTCGTACGACGACGGTTTCATCACGTCGATACCGCGCTCCCCCGACCAGGAGGACAGATACGCGGCGGAGCGGGTCTTGAGGTTGCCCGGCGGGCGTACGCCGTAGACCTCGTGCAGTTCGGCGATCAGCTTCAGCTCGATCGCGGCGACCCCGGTGATCTCCGCGGCCAGCTCGGTCGGCATGGCCGGCGGCACCGGCAGCATGGCCGCCGCGCCGATTCCGGCTCCGACCGTCGAGGTGCCGGCCGCCGCGCCCGCCACCAGCTTGTCGGCCAGCTCCTCGGGTCCGAGCCCGGGGAACTGCCTGCGCAGGCTCGCGAGGTCGCGTACGGGGACACGCGGGGCGATGTCGATGATCCGGTCCGCGAGGTACGCCAGCCCGGCGCGAGCCCGGCTGCCGCCCCTGCGGGCGCCTTCCCGGGCCAGATCCCGCGTCTTCTCACGCATCACCGCCGCCCGGCGCCGCGCGACGGGTGCCGTGCGCCGCGCCGGTGCCGACGGATCCTCTCCGTCGGCCGCCGGTACGAGCGAGGCTCCCGTTTCGGGTGAGCCCCGCCCGTCACCACGCGCGCCGTGCGAGCCGTCGGACGGCCCATGGTCCGCTTTCCGGAGGGAGAAGCGGCGCTTCCGGGGAGGGGTCGAGCCAGACACGGCCGACCCGTCCTCAGTCGCAGTCGCGGCAGATCGGCTGACCGTTCTTCTCCCTGGCCAGCTGGCTGCGGTGGTGCACCAGGAAGCAGCTCATGCAGGTGAACTCGTCCTGCTGCTTGGGCAGCACCCGGACGGCCAGCTCCTCGTTCGAGAGGTCGGCGCCGGGCAGTTCGAGGCCCTCGGCGGCCTCGAACTCGTCGACGTCCACCGCCGAGGTGGACTTGTCGTTCCGCCTGGCCTTCAGCTCTTCAAGGCTGTCCGAGTCGACGTCGTCGTCGGTCTTGCGTGGAGTGTCGTAATCGGTTGCCATATCGCTCTCCCCCTCTGGGTGTCTGCGGTGTCTCCAGCGCACGTAACGCGTGAGAGGCCGGACTTGTGCCCGACCTGAGGCGGAGATTTTGCCTCACATCAAGGTCTGTTACTCAATCGACACCCAACCCGACCCCTCAAGAGTGATCGGCTTGGATGGCGGTGAGGACCGTACACGGTTCGAATGCCGCACCTCAAAGGCGCCTCACCGTGTACTTCCCGTGATCAAGAGCCCTGAAAACCAGGACTTTCCCGGCTTTCCACCTTCTGTCATGATCACCGTGCGTACATGGCCGGAATTCCGTCCATGTGATCGATCACACAGAAAGAACCCCGTCCGGCGGTCAAAAAATTCCGCGTGAAGCGAACAGCCGCCGCGGGTGGCGGTCCCGATCACAGCGGCAGCGTGACGCGCATCTCCAGGCCACCGCCTTCCCGGGGCCGTGCCAGGATGTGCCCGCCGTGCGCCCGGGCCACGGACCGGACGATGGACAGCCCGAGGCCGACACCCTTGTCGCTGCCCGTCCGCTCGGTGCGCAACCGCCGGAAGGGCTCGAAGAGGTTGTCGATCTCGTACGCCGGCACCACCGGCCCGGTGTTGGACACGGTCAGCACGGCCTGCCCGTGCTGGACGTCCGTGTTCACCTCGACCCAGCCATTCTCGGACACGTTGTAGCGCACCGCGTTCTGAACGAGGTTCAGCGCGATCCGCTCCAGCAGCACACCGTTGCCCTGCACCACGGCCGGTTTGCGCTCGCCGCGGATCTTCACGCCCTTGGCCTCCGCCTCGGCGTGCACCTGGTCGACGGCCTGCGTGGCGACCTCGGCCAGGTCGACCGGTTTGCGCTCGACGATCTGGTTGTCACTGCGGGCGAGCAGCAGCAACCCCTCGACCAGTTGTTCGCTGCGCTCGTTGGTGGCCAGCAGCGTCCTGCCGAGCTGCTGCAGCTCCACCGGCGCGCCCGGATCCGACAGGTGCACCTCGAGCAGCGTGCGGTTGATCGCGAGCGGCGTGCGCAGCTCGTGCGAGGCGTTGCCGACGAAGCGCTGCTGGGCCGTGAAGGCCCGCTGCAACCGCTCCAGCATGTCGTCGAAGGTGTCCGCCAGCTCCTTCAGCTCGTCGTCCGGGCCGTCCAGCTCGATCCGGCGGGACAGGTCGGAGCCGGCCACCTGGCGTGCGGTGCGCGTGATCCGGCCGAGCGGGGACAGCACGCGGCCGGCCATCGCGTACCCGAACGCGAAGGCGATCACGGCGAGCCCCAGCAGGGCCAGCAGGGAGCGGCTCAGCAGGTTGTCCAGGGCCGCCTGGCGCTGCTGGTCGACACAGTGGGCGATCGAGTCGTTGAAGTCCTGCAGCGACAGGCTGGTGGTGTTGATCGCGGGGCAGTTGCTGCTGGAGACCTTCAGCTCCTGATAGGCGACGATCTTGAACAGCGGCTGGTTGCCGGTGCTGATCGCCTGCGCGGCCAGCAGATACATGATCGACAGCAGCAGGATGCCGGCGATCAGGAACATGCCGCCGTACAGCAGGGTGAGGCGTATGCGGATGGTGGGGCGCAGCCACGGGAAGGGGGGCTGCGGTCGCCGGGGGTCCCAGGTGGGCTTCGGTGGCGCCTGCGGGGGCGCTGGGGTGGCCGCCACGGCGGATCAGATCCGGTAGCCGGAGCCGGGCACCGTCACGATGACGGGCGGTTCGCCCAGCTTGCGGCGCAGGGTCATCACGGTGACGCGCACCACGTTGGTGAACGGGTCGGTGTTCTCGTCCCAGGCCTTCTCCAGCAGCTGCTCGGCCGAGACGACCGCGCCCTCGCTGCGCATGAGCACCTCCAGCACCGCGAACTCCTTGGGTGCCAGCTGGACCTCCTTGCCGTCCCGGAAGACCTCGCGGCGGTTGGGGTCGAGCTTGATGCCGGCGCGTTCCAGGACCGGCGGGAGGGGCACGCTGGTGCGTCGGCCGAGGGCGCGCACGCGCGCGATCAGCTCGCTGAACGCGAACGGCTTGGGCAGATAGTCGTCGGCGCCGATCTCGAGGCCCTCGACACGGTCGCTGACGTCTCCGGACGCGGTGAGCATCAGCACGCGCGTGGGCATGCCCAGCTCGACGATCTTGCGGCAGACGTCGTCGCCGTGCACGAGCGGGAGATCGCGGTCGAGGACGACCACGTCGTAGTCGTTGACGCCGATGCGCTCCAGGGCGGCCGCACCGTCGTACACGACGTCGACGGCCATGGCCTCCCGGCGCAGTCCGGTGGCCACCGCATCGGCGAGCAGTTGCTCGTCCTCGACGACGAGTACGCGCACGTCGCTTGTCCTTCCTGTGTCCACCCGCGCAGCGCGCCGTGGGCGCGTGCGGGCAGGGGTCTTCCGTAGGGTGTGGCCCCCATCCTGCCCTTTTCGGCCATAAGTCGGCTGTAAGGCGGAGTCGGGGCCGCAGGGACGGGGGTAACGGGGCGGGAATACGAGATTTTCTCCGCCCGTCGAGGTTTCCCCGAAGGGGAGCGGGGGGAGGACGGCTTTACACCCCGCGATCACGCTCTGCATGTGCCGCAGCACCATGCGGTACTTCGCCCTCCGCTTGGCAGAGCGGGCGCGGGTGTCCGGCACCGCCGCCGCCCAGCCGGGCAGCGCTGGGCACCCGCGAGAGCCGTGATCGCCCCTTCCCTAGGCACACCCCCGTGCCATCGACCCACGACCCAGGACGAGGGGGCGCAGCATGGACGCTTTCACCGCTGGACTTCTGCAGCGCATAAAGGCGACCGAGTCCGATCTGTCGCGGGCTCGTGACGAGGGCGACGACTTCCTCGCCGAGGTGGAGCAGGCCGAGCTCGACGACCTGCGACGCCTCGCCGCCGAACACGGTGTGGAGGTCGGCGCGTCACGCGTCTGATCGGCTCGACAGCGCAAGACCCGAAAGCGCAAGAGGGGACCCCGGCGAATCCAGCGCCGGGGTCCCCTTGCGTATGCGGGGACGCCCGTGCGCCCGCGCCCCGGTCAGTCGTGCCACGCCCCGAAGTCCTCCAGCAGGCCCTGGAGCGCCTCGAAGACCCCCGGAGCAGCCGCCACCGTCAGATCCCCTGACGGCCGCTCTCCGGGCCGTCCACCGGTCAGCGCGCCCGCTTCCCGGGCGATCAGGTCCCCGGCGGCGTAGTCCCACGCGTGCAGACCCCGCTCGTAGTACCCGTCGAGCCGGCCGCAGGCCACGTCGCACAGGTCGATCGCCGCCGAGCCGCCGCGCCGGATGTCCCGCAGCATGGGGATGAGCCGGCCGGCGATCTCGGCCTGGTGGGCACGCACCCCGGTGACGTAGTTGAAGCCTGTGGAGACCAGTGCCTGGTCCAGCGGGGGCGCGGGACGGCAGGCGAGCGCCCGTTCGCCCTCCCACGCGCCCGTGGCCCAGGCGCCGCCGCCGCGGACGGCGTGGTACGTCTCGCCGCACATCGGAGCCGCGACGACCCCGGCGACGGTCTCGCCGTCCCGCTGGGCCGCGATGGACACCGCCCAGGTCGGCAGCCCGTAGAGGTAGTTGACGGTGCCGTCCAGCGGGTCGATCACCCAGCGGATGCCGCTGGTGCCGTCGACGGAGGCCCCCTCCTCGCCGAGGAAGCCGTCGTCGGGACGCCGGCCGGAGATCAGATCGGTGATCAGTTTCTCGGCCGCGATGTCCATCTCGGTGACGACATCGATGGGGCTGGACTTGGTCTTCGCCACGGCCAGGTCGGCGGGACGGCCGTCCCGCAGCAGCTCGCCGGCGCGGCGGGCGGCCTCCTGGGCCAGGGCGAGCAGGTCCCGGTGCAGGGCGTCGGTCACGGGGCTCCTCACGCGTAGGGGCTGTCGGCGCCCGCGGCGGCCGGGCGGGGGGCGCGGGCCGGGCAGCAGCCGGCCGGGCAGAGCCGGTGGCTGGGGCCGAGCGCGCCCAGGGCGCAGGGGGTGACCTCCTGGCCGCGTTCCACGGCGGCCCTTTCCAGGATCAGCTCGCGGACGGCCGCGGCGAACCGCGGGTCCGCGCCGACGGTGGCCGAGCGGCGCACCGGCAGGCCCAGCTCGCCGGCCTTGGCCGTCGCCTCGGTGTCGAGGTCGTAGAGGACCTCCATGTGGTCGGAGACGAAGCCGATGGGGGCCATGACCACGGCCGGGACGCCGGCGGCGTGCCGCTCCTCCAGGTGGTCGCAGATGTCGGGCTCGAGCCACGGGATGTGCGGGGCGCCGGAGCGGGACTGGTAGACGAGCCGCCAGGGGTGGTCGACGCCGGTCCGCTCGCGGACGGCGTCGGCGATCAGCTGCGCGACGTCCAGGTGCTGTTCGACGTAGGCACCACCCTCGCCGTGGGCCTCGACGGGGCCGGAGGTGTCGGCGGCGGAGGTCGGGATGGAGTGGGTGGTGAAGGCGATGTGGGCCCCGGCACGGACGTCCTCGGGCAGGTCCGCGAGGGAGCGCAGCACACCGTCGATCATGGGCTCGACGAAGCCGGGGTGGTTGAAGTAGTGCCGCAGCTTGTCGATCTTCGGCAGTTCCAGGCCCTCGTCCGCCAGGGCGGCCAGCGCGTCGGCGAGGTTCTCGCGGTACTGGCGGCAGCCCGAGTAGGAGGCGTACGCGCTGGTGGCCAGGACCAGGATGCGGCGCCGGCCGTCGGCGACCATCTCGCGCAGGGTGTCCGTCAGATACGGCGCCCAGTTGCGGTTGCCCCAGTAGACCGGCAGGTCCAGGCCGTGTCCGGCGAAGTCCTTGCGCAGGGCGTCCAGCAGGGCGCGGTTCTGGTCGTTGATGGGGCTGACCCCGCCGAACAGGAAGTAGTGCTGCCCGACTTCCTTGAGGCGTTCCTTCGGGATGCCGCGCCCGCGCGTGACGTTCTCCAGGAACGGGACCACGTCGTCCGGGCCTTCGGGACCGCCGAAGGAGAGCAGGAGCAGGGCGTCGTACGGGGTGGCATCGAGCGCGTCTGGCATGAGTCGATCCTGCCACCCGGTACCGACAGGGGGGAAACAGTGGGGTGAAGAGTCGCGCTCCAGATGGTTTAGGGGGATTTCACCGGACGATTCGCCGGTCGCACGACCAGTGCCATTAGGGTCGCCTCACTCGTAATCTGTAGCGCCAGCGTTCGCGCCTTACCGACCTTTGCGGAGTCCCCCGTGCCGAGCCCCTACAGAGCCCTGTTCGCCGCGCCCGGCGCCACGGCCTTCTCCGCCGCGGGATTCCTCGGCCGGCTGCCGCTGTCGATGATGGGCATCGGCGTGGTCACGATGGTCTCCCAGCTCACCGGGCGCTACGGGCTCGCGGGCGCCCTGTCGGCCACCATCGCGCTCTCCGCCGCCGCGGTGGGACCGCGGATCTCCCGGCTGGTGGACCGGCACGGGCAGCGCCGGGTGCTGCGCCCCGCGACCCTGGTGGCCCTGACCGCGGCGGCCGGACTGCTGCTCGCCGCGCACTACCGGTGGCCGGACTGGGTGCTGTTCGTGTGCGCGGCCGGGATCGGGGCGGTGCCGAGCCTGGGCGCGATGGTCCGGGCCCGCTGGGCGGCGCTGTACCGGGGGACGCCCGAGCTGCACACCGCCTACTCGTTCGAGTCGGTCGTGGACGAGGTCTGCTTCATCTTCGGGCCGATCACCTCCATCGGCCTGTCCACCGCCTGGTTCCCGGAGGCGGGCCCGCTGCTGGCCGCCTGCTTCCTCGCGGCCGGCGTCTTCTGGCTGACCGCCCAGCAGGCCACCGAGCCGGAGCCGCACCCGCGCGAAGAGCACGGCGGCGGCAGCGCCCTGCGCTCGGTGGCGCTGCGGGTACTGGTGGCCACCTTCGTGGCGACCGGGGCGATCTTCGGGGCCGTGGACGTGGTCACCGTCGCCTTCGCCGACGAGCGCGGCCACAAGGGCGCCGCGAGCGTGGTCCTGGCGCTGTACGCGGCCGGTTCCTGCGCCGCGGGCGTGGTCTACGGGCTGCTGCGCCTCAGCGGTGCGCCGGAACGCCGCTGGCTCCTGGGCGTGGCGGCGATGGCCGTGAGTATGATCCCCCTCCTACTGGTCGGAAACCTGCCGCTTCTGGCCGTGGCGCTGTTCGTTGCGGGTCTGTCCATCGCACCGACGATGATCACGACGATGTCCCTCATCGAAGAGCACGTACCTCGCGCGCGGCTCACCGAAGGCATGACCTGGGTGAGCACCGGCCTCGCGGTCGGCGTCGCGCTCGGCTCGTCCGCGGCCGGCTGGGTGATCGACGCGGCCGGGGCGCGGGCCGGGTACGGGGTTCCGGCCGTGTCCGGGGCCGTCGCGGTCGTGGTCGGTTTCCTCGGGTACCGCCGGCTGCGCAGGCCGGCCGCGGGTCGGGGAGGCACCGTTGAGCAGCACAGCGAACGGGAAGAACGGCACCTGGCGTAACTGGGGCGGCAACGTCTCCGCCCGGCCCGCCCGGCAGGTCGCGCCGGCCTCGGTGGAGGAGCTGGCCGCGGCGGTGTGCCGGGCCCGGGAGGACGGCCTGACGGTGAAGGCGGTCGGGACCGGGCACTCCTTCACCTCGATCGCCGCAACCGACGGCGTCTTGATACGCCCTCAACTGTTGACCGGCATACGCAACATCGACCGGGAGTCCATGACGGTCACGGTGGAGGCGGGCACCCCGCTCAAGAGGCTCAACGCCGCTCTCGCGCGCGAGGGCCTCTCGCTCACCAACATGGGCGACATCATGGAGCAGACCGTCTCCGGAGCCGTCAGCACCGGCACGCACGGCACGGGCCGCGAGTCCGCCTCCATCGCCGCGCAGATCAAGGCGCTCGAACTCGTCACGGCCGACGGCTCGGTGCTCACCTGCTCCGAGAAGGAGAACCCCGAGGTCTTCGCCGCCGCCCGCACAGGCCTGGGCGCCCTGGGCATCGTCACCGCGATCACGTTCGCCGTGGAGCCCCTCTTCCTGCTCACCGCGCGCGAGGAACCGATGCCCCTGGACCGGGTCCTCGCCGAGTTCGACCAACTGTGGGCCGAGAACGAGCACTTCGAGTTCTACTGGTTCCCGCACACCGGCAGCACCAACACCAAGCGCAACAACCGCAGTGCCGGTCCCGAGCGGCCGGTGGGGCGGCTGGCCGGCTGGTTCGAGGACGAGTTCCTCTCCAACGGGGTGTTCCAGGCGGTCCAGTGGGTCGGCCGCGCCGCTCCGGCCACGGTCCCCGGGATCGCGCGCCTCTCCAGCAGGGCGCTGTCCGCGCGGACGTACACGGACATCCCCTACAAGGTCTTCACCTCGCCGCGCCGGGTGCGCTTCGTGGAGATGGAGTACGCCGTCCCGCGCGCGGCGCTGGTGGAGACACTGCGTGAGCTGCGGGCCATGGTCGACCGTTCGGGTCTGCGGGTCAGCTTCCCGGTGGAGGTGCGCACCGCCCCGGCCGACGACATCACGCTGTCCACCGCCTCCGGCCGGGACAGCGCCTACATCGCCGTACACATGTTCCGCGGTACGCCCTACCACGCGTACTTCACCGCTGCCGAGCGCATCTTCACCGCGCATGAGGGACGTCCGCACTGGGGCAAAGTGCACACCCGGGACGCGGAGTACTTCGCCCGGGCCTACCCGCGCTTCGGCGAGTTCACTGCCCTGCGGGACCGTCTGGACCCGGAACGCCTGTTCCAGAACGACTACTTGCGGAGGGTGCTGGGGGCGTAGGCGTCGTGGCGGAGGAGCTGGGCGCGCCGGGCGTGGGAGCCGGGTCGCCGCTCGGCTTCCCGCCCGGAGCCTGGCTCGGGCCGCCGCTCGGGGAGTCGCCGGGCCCCGGGGTCGCGCTGGGTGACGTACCGGACGACGTGCCGTGGGACGGCGTGTCACCACCGCTGGACGGGGTGTGTTCCGGGGACGGAGTGTCCGAAGGGGCGGGTGTGTCATCGGACCCGCGGCCGGACGGGCCGTGGCCGGTGACCGCGTCACTGACCGTCGTGCCCCCGCCGCCGCTGAAGCTGCTGCCGGACACCAGTTCGTAGGTGGTGATGCCGGCGAGGGTGATCCCGAAGACCAGGGCGGCGGCGAGCAGCGGGCGGCGCCGGTTCTTCACCCGCGCGCGGTAGACGGTGCCCCTGGTGAACTCCCCGGGGGCCGGTGACGCTTGTTCCCTGGGCCGGGCCGCCACCGTGGCCTTCTCCCGGAACTGCTCGCCCGTCCGCTTGAAGAAGTGCTGGAACAGCGAGCCTCCACAGGTGGCGACGACACTGACCACACCGGCGCCGATGATCGTGCCGTACACCCCGAAGTACGAAGCCAGCTTGGCCGCCACGACCGCCGCCAGGGCGCTGCCCGCGACCTGAGGGACGTTCAGATCGATCCGTTTCCGACCCGTATCGGGTGTCTCACGCATACCCGGAACTTGCCTGCCTTTCCCGTACTTGATCGACATTGCTCGACCGACTGCACGAGAAGGGGACGTACGGACGAAACCATTAGTTCCGTTTCTGGCGATTGCGTGAAGTTCGCCACGTTGGTGATCCACAAAACCGGTTGCGGACGGCAACTCCCGTCCCTTGCCAGAAGTTGGGCAGCGCGCCGACCCACGCACGTGGTCCGAATGGAGTACTGTTGCGAGCCCTGGGTCCGGCCTCCCACCAGGGTGCCCGCGGCCTTGCAGGACCGCCGGGAGGGGGCTAGTTGCACAGGGTGACGGTTTTGGTCACTTAGCGTTGCGAACAGGTAACCGTGCCATAACGGCGGTCCCGGGCCCGTGCCCGACACGCCGGGCAACTCGGCAAGGTTGTGGCAGGCTGCACCCGGGCAGGCCACACTCGACTAGCGGAAGCAGCGACGCACGTGACGTCGGCAGGCACCACCCGGGAGGTCCCCATGCCCGAACTGCGTGTCGTGGCCGTCTCGAATGACGGCACACGGCTGGTGCTGAAGGCTGCCGACTCCACGGAGTACACACTTCCGATCGACGAACGGCTGCGCGCCGCCGTGCGCGGCGACCGGCCCCGCCTCGGCCAGATCGAGATCGAGGTCGAGAGCCATCTGCGCCCCCGCGACATCCAGGCGCGGATACGTGCCGGTGCCACCGCGGAAGAGGTGGCCCAGCTCGCCGGCATCCCCGTCGACCGGGTACGGCGCTTCGAGGGGCCCGTGCTGGCCGAGCGTGC
This sequence comes from Streptomyces sp. NPDC042638, assembly GCF_040647235.1. Lineage (NCBI taxonomy): Bacteria > Bacillati > Actinomycetota > Actinomycetes > Kitasatosporales > Streptomycetaceae > Streptomyces > Streptomyces sp. NPDC042638. The sequence continues at coordinate 878 of NZ_JBEZBT010000059.1, read as the reverse complement.
CTTCATGGCCGAGCGGGCCCGCAAGACCCCGGTCCGCCGCCCCGGCGAGAACTCCGGGCCGCTGCTCGGCGAGACGGTGCAGGAACGGCTGCTGCTGCGCGGCGCCGAGAAGGACACCGTGCAGTGGGACTCCTGGCGCCGCGACGACGGCACCTGGGAGGTGCTCCTCGTCTACCGGGTCGCGGGCGAACCGCACTCGGCGAGCTGGACGTACGACCCGCCCCGGCGGCTCGTCCAGGCCGTCGACGACGAGGCGCGCTCGCTGATCGGCGAGTCCGACGACCTCGCCGTGCCGGAGCCGAGCTTCCCGTTCGTCCCGCGGATCGCCCGGCTGCCGCGCGAGCGTTCGATGGACCGCGCGCTCGACCGGGGCGACCGGGAACGGCCCGCTCTGCCCGCGCAGTCGTCGGAGCCGGACGAGGAGAGCGCGGGCGAGCGCGACTCGCTGACCAGCTTGCTGGAGGCCGTGCCGAGCTTCCGGGGCGACCTGGTGGTCCCGGAGCGCCCGGCCGAGCCGTCGGAGGACGCCGAGGACGAGCCCGCCGCCGAGGAACCGCCGGCGCCCGCCGCGTCGGCCGGCTCCGCCTACGCGGACGTCCTCATGCCGCGCTCCGTCGGCAGCCACCGCGACCGGCTCATCGGCGCCACCGACCGCCAGGCCGAGGCCGACGGCGTCCGCCCCGGCCGCCGTGCGGCCGTGCCGAGCTGGGACGAGATCGTGTTCGGCACCCGCCGCAAGAAGCAGGAGTAGGCCGGTGACGGGAAGCGGGGGCACGCGCGCGTGCCCCCGCTTCCCGTCGCGCCAGTGGCCGACGCACTGGGGCACGCGCTGGAAGCGGCCACGCAGGGACACGCCAACGACGATCCCGCGCCCACCC
>NZ_JBEZBT010000058.1:26756-48350 GCF_040647235.1 Streptomyces sp. NPDC042638 | reverse complement strand
GCGGCGGCCGGCCGGACCTGGCCGGCCCCCGGCTGCCCGCGGTGACGGCACCCACCCTGCTCATCGTCGGCGGCGCGGACGACCTGGTCCTCGGCCTCAACCGGGACGCACAGGCACGACTGCGGTGCGAGAACCGGCTGGAGGTGGTCCCCGGGGCCACCCACCTCTTCGAGGAACCCGGCACGCTGGAGAGGGTGACCGAACTGGCACGCGACTGGTTCACGGACCACATGGCGCCCGCGCACGTATAGCCGGCAACCATGGGCCGCTGACACATAGGCGGCGACCATGGGCCCGCTGACACATAGACGGCGACCATGGCGCCCGCGCACGAACAGGCGGCAACCATGCCCCACGGCACCGTCACCCTCTTCCTCGCCGGAGACGTCATGCTCGGCCGAGGAGTCGACCAGATCCTCCCGCACCCCGGCGATCCGGTGCTGCACGAGGACTACATGCACGACGCCCGGGACTACGTCGCCCTCGCGGAGGCCGCGAACGGACCGATACCCCGGCCCGTGGACCCCGCCTGGCCCTGGGGCGAGGCCCTGCCCCTGCTGGAGCGTGCCGCGCCGGACGTGCGGGTGATCAACCTGGAGACCGCCGTCACCGGCGACGGCGACTTCGCACCGGGCAAGGGCGTCCACTACCGGATGCACCCGGCCAACCTGCCCTGCCTCGCCGCCGCCCGTCCCGACGTGTGCGTCCTCGCCAACAACCACGTGCTCGACTTCGGGCCGTCCGGCCTGGCCCAGACGCTGGACACCCTCGCCGCGGCCGGGCTGCGCACCGCCGGCGCGGGCAGGGACGCGCCCGCGGCATGGCGGCCGGCGACCGTCCCGCTGCGCGGCGGCGGACGCGTCCTGGTCCTCGCCTTCGGCATGCCGTCCAGCGGGATCCCGCACAGCTGGGCCGCCACCGCCGAACGGCCCGGCGTCGCCTTCGTCGCCGCGCCGTCCCCGGCCGCCGCGACGGACTTCGCCGACCGCCTGCGGCAGATCGAGGAGCCCGGCGACATCGTCGTCGCGTCTGTCCACTGGGGCCCGAACTGGGGTTACGTCATCCCCCGCGACGAGATCCGCTTCGCCCACGCGCTCATCGACACCGGCGCCGACGTCGTCCACGGACACTCCTCCCACCACCCGCGCCCGCCCGAGGTGTACCGGGACCGGCTCGTCCTGTACGGGTGCGGCGACCTCGTCGACGACTACGAGGGCATCGGCGGCTACGAGCGCTACCGCGACGACCTGCGGCTGCTGTACCTGGTGTCGGTGGAGCGGGGCACCGGCCGGCTCACCGGCCTGCGCATGGTGCCGCTGCGGACCCGGCGGCTGCGCCTGGAGCACGCCTCGGCCGACGACACCGCCTGGCTGCGCACCGTCCTCGACGGCCGCCACAGCGCCCACGGAACCCGGGTCGAACACGGAGCGGGCGGCACCCTCACGGTACGGGCCCGGCACACCGGCACACCGCCGTGAGGCTCCGGGCTCAGCGCCCGCCCTCGCGCAGGAACCGGCGCAGCCGGGCCAGCGGCCAGGTGTTGATCACGTCGTCCCGGGTGAGCCAGCCGCGCTGCGCGGTGCCGACGCCGTAGCGCAGCTGCCCGAGGTGCGGGACGGAGTGCGCGTCGCTGTTCACGGCGAACCTCACCCCGTGCGCCCTGGCCCGCAGGATGTCCTCGTCGCACAGGTCCAGCCGGTCCGGCTGGGCGTTGACCTCCAGCGCGGTGCCGGTGCGCGCGCACGCGGCGAACACCTCGTCCCAGTCGGCGTCCACGCCCGGCCGCTTCCCGATCAGCCGGGTCGTGGGGTGCCCGATGACATGGACGTGAGGGTTCTCGCAGGCCCGCACCAGCCGGCGCGTCATCGCCGCCCGGCCCAGGTCGAAGTGGGAGTGCAGCGAGGCCACGCACAGATCGAAACCGGCCAGGAACTCCTCCGGCCAGTCCACCTCCCCCTCCGGTCCGATGTTCAGCTCGGTGCCGTGCAGCAGCCGCATCCGGCGCCGGGTGCCGTCCAGCTCCCGCAGCCGCTCCCGCTGGGCGAGGATCTTCTCCCGTGTCATCCGCTGCATGTACAGATCGGGCGCGTGGTCGGTGACCGCGTAGTACGCGTACCCGCGCTCGGCGGCGGCCTCCACCATCGCCTCCAGCGGCGCGAGCCCGTCCGTCAGGTCGGTATGGGTGTGCAGGTCACCGCGGATGTCCCGCTCGGTCACCACCTCGGGCAGCTCACCGCGCAGCGCCGCCTCGATCTCCCCGCGGTCCTCCCGCAGCGTCGGCGGCACCCACGGCAGGCCGAGCCGCGCGTACACCTCCTCCTCGGTACGGGAGGCGACCGACTCCCCGCTCCCGGTGTCGAACAGGCCGTACTCGGAGAGCTTCAGCCCCTGGTGCACGGCGATGGTCCGGGTGCGGATGTTGTGCGCCTTGGAACCGGTGAAGTACTGCATCGCCGCGCCCCACGACTCCGGCGGCACCACCCGCAGGTCGACCTGGAGCCCCTTGCCGGTGCGCACCGATGTCTTCTTCGAGCCGCGCGCGACGACCTCGGCGGTGACCGGCAGCCCGCACAGCGCGTCCATGAACGGCGCCGACCGCTCCGCCGCGACCAGCACGTCCAGGTCCCCGACGGTCTCCCGCATCCGGCGCAGCGAACCGGCGTACGCGCAGCGCTCGCAGCCCCGCACCCCGGACAGCTCGGCGACGATCCCCTCGGCGGTGTCCAGCGCCGACGCCAGCGGCACCCGGGCGCCCGCCCGCCGCAGCAGCTCGATGCCGTGCCGGATGTTGTCCTGCGTCTTCTCGCCGAAACCCTTCAGATCGGCCAGGGCGTCCGCTTCGATGGCCGCGGCCAGCTCGTCCACGGACGAGATGTGCAGGTCCTCGTAGAGCCGCAGCGCCTTCTTCGGCCCCAGGGTCGGGATCGTGATCAGCTCACGCACCCCGGCGGGGATCCTCGCCCGCCGCTCCTCGACCAGGGCGATACGGCCCGTGCGGAGGTACTCGGCCACCTTCTCGGCGATCGACCGGCCCACGTTCGGGATCTCCCGCAGCCCCTCCGCGTCCAGCGTGGAGATGTCGGCCGGATACCCGCCGATCGCCCGCGCCGCCTTCTCGTAGGCGCGTGCCTTGAAGGCGTCGCCTCCGGTGATCGCGAGGAGATCGGCGTACTCCCGCAGGAGCGCCTCGACGTCGTCGTTGGGCCGGGCCACGGGTCACGTCCAGGGAAGATCCACGGAGCACACGCCCCCACGGGCAGGAGGGCCTCCTCCTCCCACCGTACGAGCGTCCCCGCCGGCCCGCGCGGCGTCCCGGCCGGCGCTCCCCGGCGGGCTAACCGCCGAGCACCGGCAGGGGCGGCAGAGCCGTCCCGTACAGCCAGGCGTCGAACAGCCCGTCCAGCGGCTCGTCGGCGAAGCGGGCCGCATGCGCGGTGAACGCCTCCGTCGTCACGGACCCGTTCCGGTGCAGCCGCACCCAGTCGCGCACCATGCGGAAGAACGCCTCGTCGCCCAGCGCACAGCGCACCGCGTGCACGGCCAGGCCGCCCCGCTCGTAGACCCGGTCGTCGAACATCGACTTGCGGCCCGGGTCGGCCAGCTCCAGGTCCTGCGGCAGCGTGGCGAGCAACCTGTGCGCCGAGGCGGCCAGTTGCTGCGCGCCGCGCCCGCCCGAGCGCTCGGACCACAGCCACTCCGCGTACTTGGCGAAGCCCTCGTTCAGCCAGATGTGCCGCCAGTCGGCGATGGACACACAGTTGCCGAACCACTGGTGCGCCAGCTCGTGCGCCACCAGCCGCTCCCAGCCCCGGGCGCCGTCCACGTGGTTGGAGCCGAACAGCGACAACCCCTGTGCCTCGACGGGGACATCGAGTTCCTCCTCGGTCACCGCGACCGCGTAGCTGTCGAACGGGTACGGTCCGAACAGCTCCTGGAACAGGTCCATCATCGCGGGCTGCCGCGCGAAGTCCCGGGAGAACTCGGGGAGCAGCCGCGCCGGGATGTGCCCGTGCTGCGGAACGCCACCCGGCCCCGGGTCGCCCAGCAGCACCGTCTGGAACATGCCGATCGCCAGCCCGACGAGATAACTGGACGTGGGCACGGACTGCTCGTACACCCAGGTGGTCGTCGAGGCCTTCGTCGTACGGGTCAGCAGGCGCCCGCCCGCGACCACCGCGTACGCGGACGGCGTGGTCACCGATATCTGGTACGACGCCTTGTCGGCGGGCCGGTCGTTGCACGGATACCAGGACGGCGCCCCGACCGGCTGGCTCGCCACCAGCGCCCCGTCCTCCAGCTCCTCCCAGCCGAGCCCGCCCCAGGGGCTGGCCACCGGCTTCGGATTTCCGGACCAGTGCACCTCGACGGTGAAGGCGGCCCCGGCCCGTACCGGCTTGGGCGGCTTGACCCGCAGCCTGCCGCCCCGGTGCGTGTAGTGCGGCTGGCGGCCGTCCACCCGGATCCGGCCGATCCTGAAGTCCGCCAGGTTGAGCTGGAATTCGGCGAGCGGCGCCCGCCCGGCGATGGCGTTGATCCGGGCGGTGCCGGACAGCCGGTTGGGGCCGGGCCGGTAGTCCAGCGCGAGTTCATAGCGATGCACCCGGTACCGGGGATCGCCGTTGTCCGGGAAGTACGGGTCCGGACCCGCCGGCTGCTGCACTGCCACTTCCGTGTTCGCTCCCTGCCCCTTGCTCGAACCGTTCGGTGCACCGGCGCCCGCGGGCACCGAGTGGCCCGCGCTCACGGACGCCATGCCTCGATCGGGTTGCCGAGCCAGCGGGTGTCGTCCGGGACGGACTCCGCGGCCATGACGAGCGACGCGGGACCCAGGGTCGTGCGGGCCCCGATCGTGCTGCCGGGCAGCACGATCCCGCCAGGGCCCAGCGTGGCGCCCTCACGGAGGACCACAGTATCCGTCCGCAAGATCCGGTCGTGGAAGAGGTGAGTCTGCAGGACACAGCCGCGGTTCACGGTGGCCGCGTCCCCCAGGGTCACCAGGTCCGTCTCCGGCAGCCAGTAGCTCTCCACCCAGACGCCCCTGCCGATGCGCGCGCCGAGTCCGCGCAGCCACGCCGTCGTCACCGGCGTCCCCGGCACCGCCCCGGCCAGCCACGGCACCGCCAGCACCTCGACGAACGTGTCCGCCAGCTCGTTGCGCCACACGAACGAACTCCACAGCGGATGCTCCCCGGCCCGGTGCCGCCCCACCAGCAGCCACTTCGCCCCGACGGAGACGACCGCGGCCGCGGCCCCCGCCGCCACCAGCACCAGCCCCGACAGGGCCCAGGCCCACGCCCCCAGCGCGCACAGCGCCACCACCGTCGCCGCGGCCAGCGCCGCCGAACACAGCACGGGCAGGATCCGGCACAGCTCCACGAGAGCACGCGCCCACAGCAGCCCGGCCGGCGGATCGTAGGTACGGCTCTGGTCCCCGTCGGCCGCACTGCGCGGCAGCTTCACCGGCGGCAGCCCCAGGTACGAGGTGCCCTTCTTGGCCTTCTTCGGCGTCGCCGAGAGCACGCCCACCAGGCCGCCGTCCGGCACGCTCCGCCCGGGCGCGGTCATCCCCGAGTTCCCGAGGAACGCCCGCCGCCCGATCTCCGCGCGCCCGATCCGCACCCAGCCGCCGCCCAGCTCGTAGGGCGCCGTCAGTGTGTCGTCCGCCAGGAACGCCCCGTCGCCGACGGTGGTCAGGCTCGGCAGCGCCAGCACGGTCGACACCTCGGCGCCCCGCCCGATCCGCATCCCCAGCAGCCGCAGCCACACGGGCGTGACCAGACCCGCGTACAGCGGGAACAGGGTCTCCCGGGACCGGTCCATCAGCTGCGTCACGGTCCACGCCTGCCAGCCGACCCGGCCGTGCACCGGATGCGTGCCCTCGCGCAGCCCCAGGCTGAGCACCCGCACGCCGGCCAGGATCAGCAGCGCGTACGCCAGCCCGTAGGCGAGCGTGGCCGGCACGAGCCCCAGCGCGGCCCCGCGCAGCGCCTGCGCGAGCGAGCCGCCGGGCGCCACGAAGATCCGGGCGACCAGCAGCGCGGCCACGCCCGCGAACAGCGGCATGGCGCCGAGTACGAAACCCGTCACGCCGTACATCACCCGCCAGTACGTGCCCCGCTGCGGCCGCTCCTTCGGCCAGTTGCGCTTGGCCTTGCCGAGCTTGACCGCGGGCGCGCCCGCCCACCTCTGACCGGTGGGCACCTGCCCGGTGACCGCCGACCCCGGCGCCACCTCGGCGCGCTTGCCGACCCGGGCACCCGGGAACAGCGCGCTGCGCGTCCCGACGACGGCGTGCGCGCCGACCTTGACCGGGCCGACCTCCAGGCGGTCGCCGTCCAGCCAGTAACCGGACAGGTCGACCTCGGACTCGACGGCCGCGCCCCGGCCCAGCTTGAGCATCCCGGTGACCGGTGGCAGCGAGTGCAGGTCCACCTCGGGCCCGACCTTGGCGCCCAGCGCCCGCGCGTACCGCTCCAGCCAGGATCCGGTCAGCGCGGTGGCCCCGCTGAACTCGGCCAGCCGCTCGGCCGTCCACAGCCGCAGATGCACGCTCCCGCCGCGCGGATACCGCCCCGGCGCCACGCCCCGCAGCAGCAGCCGCGCCCCGCCCGCCGCGAGCGCGATCCGCCCGGGCGGGGTGAAGAACAGCAGGCCACCGGCCGCGAGCAGCCACCAGGGGGCCGTGGGCAGCCAGGCGTAGCCGGGCAGCAGGTTCCCGGCCGCCGCCAGCACCAGCGTCCAGCGCAGCCCGAGCAGTGTGACCAGCGGAAGCAGCACGAGAAGCTGGACGGCCTGGGCGCGGAGCGGCACCGGGGCGACCGTGCGCCGGGCGCCGTCGTCCTGCGCCGAGGCCTCCAGCCGCCGGGCCAGCTTGCGCAGCACGGGCTGCTGGTAGATGTCGAGGACGGCGGCGCTCGGGTAGCGGGTGCGCAGCCGGGTGGTGAGCTGGGCGGCGGCCAGACTGCCGCCGCCGATCGCGAAGAAGTCGTCAGAGGCGCTGGTCACCGGGGCGCCCAGCACCTGCGCCCACTGCTCGGCGAGCCAGGCCTCGGTGCCGTACAGGTCGGCCTTGGGGGTCTGCACACCCTCCAGGGGCCACGGCAGTGCGTTGCGGTCCACCTTCCCGGAGGTCCGGGTCGGCAGCTCGGCGACGGGCGCGAGCAGCGGCACGAGCGTGGCGGGCAGTGTGGCCCGTAGCTTCTCGACGGCCGCCGCGCGGTCCCAGCCCTCCTGGGTCACCACGTACCCCACGAGCAGCTGATTGCCGCCGCGGGCGGTGCGCACGGCGGCGGCCGCCCCGGCGACGCCGGGCAGCGCCTGCAGCGCGGCGTCCACCTCGCCCAGCTCGATGCGCCGCCCGCCGAGCTTGATCTGCTCGTCGGCCCGCCCCAGGAAGACCAGCCCCTCGGGCTCGGCCCTGACCAGATCACCGCTGCGGTACGCCCGCTCCCAGCCCAGGGACGGAAGCGGCGCGTACTTCTCGGCGTCCTTCTCGGGGTTCAGATACCGGGCGAGGCCGACCCCGCCGATGACCAGCTGCCCGCTGCCCCCCAGGGCCACGGGCTCCCCGGCGTCGTCGACGACGGCGAGCTGCCAGCCGTTCAGCGGCAGCCCGATCCTGATGGGCTCCTCGCCGGTCAGCAGCGCCGCACAGGCGACGACGGTCGCCTCGGTCGGCCCGTAGGTGTTCCACACCTCGCGCCCCTCGGTGACCAGCCGCTGCGCCAGTTCGGGCGGGCAGGCCTCGCCGCCGAAGATCAGCAGCCGTACGTCGTTCAGGGTCTCGGGCTCCCAGAGCGCGGCCAGCGTGGGCACGGTCGAGACGACGGTGATCTCCTGCTCGACCAGCCAGGGCCCGAGATCGGCACCGCTCCTGACCTGTGACCGGGGCACGGGCACCAGGCAGGCGCCGTACCGCCAGGCCAGCCACATCTCCTCGCAGGACGCGTCGAAGGCGACGGACAGACCCGCCATCACCCGGTCCCCGGGCCCGATGGGCTCCTCGGTCAGGAACAGCGCGGCCTCGGCGTCCACGAAGGCGGCGGCGCTGCGGTGCGTGACGGCGACGCCCTTGGGCCTGCCGGTGGACCCGGAGGTGAAGATGATCCAGGCGTCGTGCTCGGTGCCGGGCCGGCCGGCCGCGACCGTGGAGGCACCGTGGACGGTGATCCGGTGCCCGGCCCCGACGACGGCCCGTACGTCCGCCTCGCCGAACACCAGCTCGGCCCGCTCGTCCGGGTCCTCGGCGTCGACGGGGACGTAGGCGGCACCGACGGCGAGGACCGCCAGGATGGCGACGTACAGCTCGTTGGTCCCCGACGGGACCCGCACCCCGACCCGGTCCCCGAGCCCGACCCCCGTGTCGGCGAGCCGCAGCCGCAGCCGCTCCACCTCCACGGCCAGCGCACGGTAGGTGAGGCGGTGGGTGCCGTCGTCCAGCGCGAGTTCGTCCGGGTGCGACCGCACGGACGCGTCGAAGACGTCGACCAGGGTGCGCGGCGAGGCGGCCGGGGCCGCCGAGAAACGCGCCCTGTCCCCGAACTGCGTGCGGATCTCTTCGTCGAGCACGCCGAGAGCGCTGCTCTCGTCTGTGGCTGCCATCAGGTCCTCACGTCGGGTCCGGCTGGGTGACAAACCGGAAATCTTAGTACGACGCTAGGTTCCGGCCCCTCGTCCGACCACGCGAGAGGGGCCGCCCGGGTGCACTGCGTGATCGTTCCGGATCGCTGACCTGCCGGTCTTCGCGGCGGAGGAGAGATGGCCCACACGAGCGCCAATAAGCGGACATTGGGGGCCGGTTGGGGCATCCGTCGACGGCCCCGGCGTGACAGGCCGGTACGGAGAGGGCGAGGCAAAAGCAGAGGGCCCCTGACGAACAGGGGCCCTCAGTGGTGTCCGAGGGGGGACTTGAACCCCCACGCCCGATAAAGGGCACTAGCACCTCAAGCTAGCGCGTCTGCCATTCCGCCACCCGGACAAGGTGTCTGTCGAGCGAGGTTTTCCCGGCGGGGTTTGCCTCGCGGCGACGAAGGAAACATTACCAGGCTTTCGGGGGTGCCTGATCACCCCCCGTGCCGTGGCCGGGCACGCGTGAACGGTGTGTGACGGGCCGGGACCGGCCTTGGGCGCCGGACACGACCGGAGAGAGGATGGGGGGACCACCAGCAGTGACAGCGGGAGGAAGCAGCGTGAGCGAGACGGACACGGCCAGGAGCGTCACCGGCCAGGACGAGGTCGTGGACCTCTGCCGCGAGCTGATCCGGTTCGACACCAGCAACTACGGAGACCACTCCGGGCCGGGCGAGCGCAAGGCCGCCGAGTGGGTCGCCGAGAAGCTGGCCGAGGTCGGGCTGGAGCCGAAGATCTACGAGTCGCACCCCGGCCGCGCCTCCACGGTGGCCCGGATCGAGGGCGAGGACCCGTCCCGGCCCGCGCTGCTGATCCACGGCCACCTGGACGTCGTACCGGCCAACGCCGCCGACTGGACCCACGACCCGTTCTCCGGCGAGATCGCCGACGGATGCGTGTGGGGACGTGGCGCCGTCGACATGAAGGACATGGACGCGATGACCCTCGCGGTCGTCCGCGACCGGCTGCGCAGCGGGCGCCGGCCCCCGCGGGACATCGTGGTGGCCTTCCTCGCCGACGAGGAGGCGGGCGGTACGTACGGCGCCCGCCACCTGGTCGACAACCACCCCGAGCTGTTCGAGGGCGTCACCGAGGCGATCAGCGAGGTCGGCGGCTTCTCCTTCACCGTGAACGACCAACGGCGGCTGTACCTGATCCAGACGGCCGAGAAGGGCATGCACTGGATGAAGCTGACCGTGGCCGGCACCGCCGGACACGGGTCGATGATCCACCGTGACAACGCCATCACCGAGCTGTCGGAAGCCGTCGCCCGGGTCGGCCGGCACACGTTCCCGGTGCGGGTCACCAAGACCACCCGGGCCTTCCTCGACGAGCTGGGCGACGCGCTCGGCACCGAGCTGGACCCGGAGGACATGCAGGCCACGATCGCCAGGCTCGGCGGCATCGCCAAGCTGATCGGCGCGACCCTGAGCAACACCGCCAACCCCACCCAGCTCAGCGCCGGCTACAAGGTCAACGTCATCCCGGGCGAGGCCACCGCCCATATCGACGGTCGGTTCCTGCCCGGCCACGAGGAGGAGTTCCTCGCCGACCTCGACCGGCTGCTCGGCCCGAACGTCCGCCGCGAGGACGTGCACACCGACAAGGCGCTGGAGACCGGCTTCGACGGGGACCTGGTCGAGGCCATGCAGTCCGCGCTGCTCGCCGAGGACCCGACCGCCAAGGCGATCCCCTACATGCTCTCCGGCGGCACCGACGCCAAGTCCTTCGACGACCTCGGTATCCGCGGTTTCGGTTTCGCCCCGCTCAAGCTGCCGCCGGAGCTGGACTTCGCCGGCATGTTCCACGGCGTGGACGAGCGCGTGCCCGTGGACGGGCTGCGGTTCGGCGTACGGGTGCTCGACCGGTTCATCGACGCGTCGTGATCCCGGCCCTCTCGGGGGCGCGCGAGACGGTAATCGGGCAGCCGTACGACGCCGACTGAGAAGGGTGAATGCGACGATAAGCTCGTAGCTTCATTACTTCCTCCTCGTTGCAGCTGATGTGATCCCGCGCCTTGGGGTCGCATTGTCAACTAGGAGGAAGAATGATCAAGAAGGTCGTCGCTGCTGCGGCCGCCACCGGTGGTCTGGTTCTCGCGGGTGCGGGCCTCGCCGTCGCCGACTCCGGGGCCCAGGGTGCCGCCGTGCACTCCCCGGGCGTCGTGTCCGGCAATGTCGTCCAGGTGCCCGTGCACGTCCCGGTGAACGTGTGCGGCAACACGATCAACGTGATCGGGCTCCTGAACCCCGCCTTCGGCAACGCCTGCGTCAACAAGTGACACCGGCTCCCTGAGGGGCGTCCTTTTACGAGCCGTCGGCCCCGGAGCGCGCGCCATGCGTTCCGGGGCCGACCGGTCTCCTGAGAAGCAAGGCACAGAAGGCAGGGGGGATTCAGCATGCGACAGGGCACGCGCAAGGGCCTGATGACCATGGCCGCGGCGACCGGCGTGATCGCCGCCGCCGGCGGCTACGCACACGCCGACTCGGGCGCGGCGGGCGCCGCCGGGGGCTCACCCGGCGTACTGTCCGGCAACACGGTGCAGGCACCGGTGCACGTCCCGGTGAACGTCTGCGGCAACACCGTGAACGTCGTCGGGCTCCTCAACCCGTCGGTGGGCAACGCCTGCGCCAACCACGGCGGCGCACCGGGGGGCCGGCACAGCGGTTCCGGCGGCTCGCACGCGGGCGGCCACACCAGCGGCTCGCCGGGCGTCGGGTCGGGCAACACCGTGCAGGTGCCGATCGACGTCCCGGTGAACGTGTGCGGCAACAGCGTCGACATCATCGGGGTCGGTAACACCAGCACGGGCAATGACTGTGCCAACGGGGGCGGCCACGACAACCCGCCCGGAAACCCGGGCCACCCGGGCCATCCCGGTCAGCCGGGACACCCGGGTCAGCCGGGGCAGCCCGGTCACCCGGGTCAGCCGGGACACCCGGGGCACCCCGGAACGCCTGGTCACCCAGGCAGCACCGGTAGTCCCGGCACCCCCGGCACTCCGCACCAGCCGGGCGGCCAGGGCCACCCCGGTAAGGGCGTCCGGTCCGCCACGGGCGGCTCCGCGGCGGCCCACGGTGCCTCCCAGGTCGAGGCGCGGACGGGGCGCTCCGCCCAGCCCCTGACCACCGCCGAGCTCGCGCACACGGGCAGCGAGGTGCCGCTGGGCATCGCGCTGCCGGCCGGCGCGGGCGCGCTGCTCGCGGGCGCGGTGCTCTACCGCAAGGCCCGGGCCTCGGCGTAACGGCAGCGCCGGGTACGACGGCGGTACGGCCCGGGGCCAGGGCCGTACGCCTGGCGGACGGAGCGGGCGCCCGGCCATTCCGGCGGGCGCCCGCTCCGTTCCATGTCCGCACTCACCATGTGGCGCGTACCTGGCGGATGATCCGCCGGCGCAACCGCACCCTGCGGCTGCCGTCGCGCAACAGGCTCAGTCGGTCCAACTCCCAGTGTCCGTACTCGGCATGGTCGGTCAGCAGACGTGTCGCCTCCTTGCGGGAGACCCCGCGAGGCACGTACACGTCGACAAATTCGTATTCCGGCATCGCATCTATTGTGCGGGCTGGTGCCTGGTACGGATAGCGTCTGCACTATGTCTGATGCTGCGCAGCCCACCGCTGCCGACGTACGCTCCGCCGCGGAGGCGGTCAAGACCGCGCTCGACCGTCATCTGGCCGCGGTCGAACGCAGGTCGGGGGAGGACGATCCGGCCGTCTCCGAGGCGTTCAACCAGCTGGCCGCTGCCGCGGAGGCGTACGACGAGCTGCTCTACGACCGCTATGACGAGGTCACGCCCTTCGAGATCCCCGGTGCGGAGGACGCGCTGCCGCCGTACGCGGGCCCCGAGGAACCGAACGCGATCAGCGTGCTGATCCGCCGCGACTACACCGTGGCGGAACCCCAGCGGCTGCTGGCGCAGGCCCAGCGGGTCGAGGCGGCGGAGATCGACGACGGCGCGGACGACGACGATGCCGCCGGGACCGTCCCCGGGGCGCTCGGCATCCTCTTCGGGGAGTTCGAGCCGGACGAGATCGCCTCCCGGCACAAGGAGTTCGGTCTGGAGGAGGGCGACTCCACGCTCTGGGTCACGGCGGCGGAGGAGCCGCCCGAGGCCGGCGAGTGGCTGGAGGCGCCGTTCGAGCACATCGATCCCCAGACGGTGGTGTGCCGGTTCGACGTGAGCGCGGTGTTCGACGAAGAGGACTCCGCCGGCGAGGACGACGAGGAACTCGACTTCGTCGAGGAGGACGAGGAGCTGGAACCGCTCGACGCCGAGAAGTGAGGCCGGGCCCGGCGGTGCCGTGGGCGCCGGGGCCGGTACGGCACCGCCGGCTTCCGCCGTCGTGGCTGATCGGCGCCACGGTGGCCATGGCGGCCATGGCGTTCATGGCAACCATGGCGGCCATGGCGGAGGGAACGGTCAGGTCGCCTGGGGGCGCAGCAGGGTCTGCAGGCGGGTCGTGCGCGGCTTGGGCGGGATCTCCGCGACCGCCCTCGGCAGGGCCTGCTCCACCCCGTGGACCACGGACAGATGCCGTTCCGCCCGGCCGAACGCCGTGTACACCCAGGGCCGGCTGAGCGCCTGCGCGGCGTCGCCGGGCAGAACCACGACCGCCGCCGGCCAGCGGGCGCCCACCGCCTGGTGCGCGGTGACCGCCCAGCCGTGCCGGACACTGCCCTCCACCCGCTCCCTCGGTACGACCACGGGGACGCCGGCGCACGACAGGTGCAGTCCGTCGGCGTCGGCGTTCACCACCACGCCCGGCACCGTGCGGCCCGGCGCGGGGGAGTAGGCGATCCGGTCCCCGGGGTCGAAGCCGCCGAACCGGCCGGGCCCGGGGTTGAGGCGCTCCTTCAGGGCGGAGTTGAGGGCACGGGTGCCCGCGGCGCCGCCATGGCCCGGGGTGATCACCACGGTCTGGTCGGCCGGGACGCCGATCGCCCGCGGCACCGAGTCCGCCACCAGCTGCACCGTCCGGTGCACGGCCTCGCCCGCGTCGCGCACCGGCACGATGACGACCTCCTTGCCGGGGGCCGAGACCTGGTTCAGCTCGCCGATGCCGATACCGGAGACCAGCTCGCCGAGGGGACCGGGGTCCGGGACGCGGGAGGCGGCCTGCGGGCAGACCCGGGACGCGAGCAGATCGGCGAAGACCCGGCCCGGCCCGGCCGACCACAGCACACCCGGGTCGCCGCTGAGCACCAGCCGGGCCCCGTCGCGCAGCGACTCCACCAGCATCGCCGCGCTCTCCACGTCGAGCTGCGGTGCGTCCAGCACGATCAGCAGGTCGAGCTCCAGCGCGCCGTCCGCGTCCCGGCCGGGACCCTCGGCGCCGGACAGCAGCCCGGCGACCGTGCCCACGGCCCGCTCCGCGAGGTCCGCGCCCAGCTGCGCTGCCACCCGCCGGCGCCCGTCCGGCGTGTGGCAGGCGGCGAAGGCCCGCAGACCCGCGGCGCGGGCGGCCCCGAGCAACGAGGCCGGCTCGGCGCGGGCCGCCTCTGCGCCGGTGTGCAGCACCAGGCCGTGCCCGGCGACCGCGCGGGCCAGCTCGGCCGCACCGCCGGAGAGCCCGGCGGCGGCCGCCTCCCACGCCTGCCCGGCCTCCTCCGACGGGGAGTTGACCAGCCGGGCCAGGCCGTCGGCGAGGCTCTCCTCGGCCAGT
The DNA here is from genome assembly GCF_040647235.1 of Streptomyces sp. NPDC042638. Classification (NCBI taxonomy): domain Bacteria; kingdom Bacillati; phylum Actinomycetota; class Actinomycetes; order Kitasatosporales; family Streptomycetaceae; genus Streptomyces; species Streptomyces sp. NPDC042638. The sequence continues at coordinate 34,059 of NZ_JBEZBT010000058.1, read as the reverse complement.
GCGTACCGCTCCAGGCCCACGAGGACCCGGACCGGCCGCTCCTGCTCCTCCTCGGCGTCCTCGGGCGCGGGGGCGCCGGGCTCCTCCAGGGCGTCCTGGAACACCAGCGCCTCACCCTCGGCGAGCGCGCCCTGCACCGCCGCGTCCGGGTCCGGCACGCCCTGCCGGCCCAGCGCCTCGGTGAGCGCGGGCAGTTCCAGAGCGGTGTGTCCGGCCACGGCCGCCTGCTCCAGGAGCCAGACGGTCACCGCACGGCCCCGCCGCTCGTCGTCCGGCCCGCAGGCGGCACCGAGCAGCGCCCGCGCGAAGCCGTCGGCCTGCTCCGGCCGTACGCCGCCGACCCGGAGCAGCAGCCAGGGGTCCTCCCGGAGCGCGGTGTCGGCGCCCTCGCCGAGGACCGCCGCGATCTGGGGGGCCAGGGCATCGGGGGCGCCGCCCTCGGTCAGTACCCGGCGCACCGCCTCCACCGCCTCCGGTGCGGGACCGCGGGGCGCCACCTGGGCGGGGGCGGGCTGGGGCCTGCGCACCGGCTCGGTGGCGGGCCGGCGCGGCGCCGGCGCGGGCTCGGCGAACACCGTGGCCGCCGGCTTCTCGCCGCTTTCCACCGCCCGGACCGCCGCGAGCAGATCGGCGGCCCTGCCACTGAGCTTGGTGCCGCTGTCGATCGGGCCCTTCCGCTCTGCCTTGCGCCGCTCGATCCGCTCCCGCTCGGCCCGCTGCGCGAGCAGCTCGGCCTCCGCCTCGGACACCGCCGCCGCGCTGTTCGCGCCGTCGCCGCTCCCGGTCTCGCCGGTGCCGGTCCCGCCGTCGCCGCCCTGGGCTTCCTCGCCCGCCCCGGGCTCTTCCGGGCTCCCGGTGCCGCCGCTCTCCGTGCCGTCGCCGACCTGGGATTCGGCCCCGGCCGCCGTCTCAGCCGCCCCGCCCGGCCCGGTTCCCTCTGGCCTCTCGCTCGCGCCGTTGTGCGGGCCGTCGCCGCCCGCAGTGCCGCCCGCAGTGCCGCCCGCGTCCGGCTCGCCGTCGCCGACCTGGGTTTCCCCGGCCCCCGCCGCCTCAGCGGTCCCGCCCGGCTCGCTCTCCACGGAACCCTCCGCCGCGCCGCCGGCGGGCGCACGGCCCTGCTCCCCGGCCGCTTCCCCCTGCTTCGCGTTCCGAGGGGTGTCCGGCGTCCCCGGCCCGGCTTCCTCCGTGGTCTCCGGCTCCGTGCTCACAGCGTGCTCCAGTCGTGATCGGGATAGCGGTGCACGGGCGCCGACACATCGTCCAGCGCCCGGCAGATCTCGTCAGGAAGACTAAGGGCCTCCACTGACAACGCCGCCGTGAGCTGCTGCGCGTTGCGCGAGCCGACGATCGGCGCGGCCACCCCGGGCCGGTCCCGGACCCAGGCGAGGGCCACCTGGAGCGGGGTGACCGCGAGGCCGTCCGCGGCCGTCGTGACCGCGTCCACGATGCGGGTCGCCGTGTCGTCCAGGTACGGCTCGACGAACGGGGCGAGGTGCTCGGAGGCGCCGCGCGAGTCCGGGGGAGTGGTGTGCCGGTACTTGCCCGTCAGCACGCCCCGGCCGAGCGGGGAGGAGGGCAGCAGGCCCACGCCCAGGTCGAGCGCGGCCGGCAGCACCTCGCGCTCCACGCCCCGCTGCAGCAGCGAGTACTCCAGCTGTGTGCTGGCCAGCCGGGTGCGGGTGCCCGGCGCGGCCAGCTGCCAGGTGGCCGCCTTGGCCAGCTGCCAGCCGCAGAAGTTGGAGACGCCCGCGTACCGGGCCCGTCCGCTGCTCACCGCGAGGTCGAGGGCCTGGAGCGTCTCCTCCAGCGGGGTGCCGGGGTCGTAGGCGTGGACGTGCCACACGTCGACGTACTCCGTGCCGAGGCGGGCCAGGGAGGCGTCGAGCGCGGCGAGCAGATGGCCGCGGGAGCCGTCGAAGCGGCGGTCGGGGTCGGGTACGCTGCCGGCCTTGGTGGAGACGACCAGGTCCCGGCGCGGCACCAGGCCGTCCATGAGCCGTCCGAGCAGGTACTCCGCCTCCCCGTCGCCGTACACGTCGGCGGTGTCGACGAGGGTGCCGCCGGCCTCCCAGAACGCCTTCAGCATGTCAGCGGCGTCGTGTTCGTCGGTGTCCCGGCCCCAGGTGAGGGTGCCGAGCCCGATGCGGGACACACGCAGGCCGGTACGGCCGAGATGCCTCTGCTCCATGCGGGCGAGATTACTGGCCAGAACCGGTGCGGTGGGTTGCCTGTGGATAACTTGATCGGCCCCCGGCGCGGCGGCGGAACCGGAACGCCGACCGGGAAACGTCCGCGGCGCCCTGCCGTCGGAATCCGCCCCGCGCTATGGTCACCGCCAAGGGACGTTACTCATCGGTAAGGGGAATCGCGCATGCAGCTCGGGATCAACCTCGGCTACTGGGGTGCCGGAATGGACGGCGACAACCTGGCGGTGGCGCAGGAGGCCGACCGGCTGGGCTACGCGGTGTGCTGGGCCGCCGAGGCGTACGGCTCCGACGCGGCCACGGTGCTCAGCTGGGTCGCCGCCCAGACCGAGCGCATCGACGTGGGCTCGGCCATCTTCCAGATCCCGGCCCGGCAGCCCGCGATGACCGCGATGACCGCTGCCACGCTCGACTCGCTCTCCGGCGGCCGGTTCCGGCTCGGCCTCGGCGTCTCGGGCCCGCAGGTCTCCGAGGGCTGGTACGGCGTCAAGTTCGACAAGCCGCTCTCCCGCACCCGCGAGTACGTGGAGATCGTCCGCAGGGCGATGACCCGGGAGCGGCTGACGTACGAGGGCGAGCACTGGACGCTGCCGCTGCCCGGCGGCCCGGGCAAGCCGATCAAGCTGACCGTGCACCCGCAGCGCGAGCACATCCCGCTGTACATCGCCGCGATCGGCCCGAAGAACCTGGAGCAGACCGGCGAGATCGCCGACGGCGCGCTGCTCATCTTCCCCTCCGCCGAGCACCTGGAGGAGACCACGGTCAAGCATCTGCGCGCGGGCCGGGAGAAGGCGGGCCTGACCCTCGACGGGTTCGACGTGTGCCCGACCCTGCCGCTCGCCGTCGGCGACGACAAGGACGTGGCCCGGCTCGCCGACACCTTCCGCCCGTACACCGCGCTGTACGTCGGCGGTATGGGCAGCGCCAAGCAGAACTTCTACAACCAGCTCGCGCAGCGCATGGGTTACGAGAAGGAGGCCGCCGACATCCAGCAGAAGTACCTGTCGGGGGACAAGCAGGGGGCGGCCGCCGCGATCCCCCAGGACCTCATCGACAAGACCACGCTGCTGGGCTCCGTCGACCGGATCGCCGACCGGATGAAGCAGTACGCCGCCGCCGGGGTCACCACCCTCAGCCTCGCTCCGGCCGGCTTCACCCTGGAGGAGCGGCTCGCGTCCCTGCGGGCCGGCAGTGAGGCCCTTGAGCGGGCCGGCCTGGCCTAGGAAGGTTTCAGCGGCCGTGGTGGGGGCTCGGGGGTCTTCCCCGCCACGGCCGTCACCGGGAACAACGCGCCCGGCGCCGTGCGGTTACGACCCGGGCGGCCCTTCTTGGGCGGCTCCTCTCGGGCGGTCCTTCGTCCGGCCCGCCCGCACGCGTCGGCCGCACCTTCGCCGGCTCGTCCGCGCCCGGGCCGCTCCGGGAAATCAGCTGTGCTCTTCTTCCTCGGACTCCATCCGCCGGATCCCCTCATGGGTGAGGGTGACCATCGCGGGGGTGTTGCCGGGTTCCCAGTCGACGGTCACCAGGCTCTCGCCCGCGAGGTAGGTGCAGGCGGCGGCGAGATCCTGTTCCGGTATGCGGAGGTCGCGTCGCAGCTGTGCTCCGGTGATACCGAGGAGGCGGTTGCCTTCGACGGCTTCGTACAGGGCCCGGAGCACCTGTTCGCGGTAGGTCCTGCGTTCGCTCAGTGTGGCCATGACCGCGTTCTTCCGTGTGCGGGGGTGGGTTCCGGGCCCGTGGTGGCTCTCAGGTCTCGTCGGGGTGGGCGCCGGTGCCGACGGGGCTCCGGCTGGCGGCCAGCCAGGAGCGGGCGGGGCCGGCGGGTGTCGCGGTGTCCACGGTGAGGTGGAGGCGGGTGTCGCCGTCGGGGCCGGGGTAGCTGCGCTGTTCCGCTCCGGCGAAGCAGTGGCGAAGTACCTGCGCGACCGCTCGCGCGGCTTCGGGTGTGTGAGCGATGATCCGCACCTCGGCGTGCCCGGGCGACGGCGGTGTCCGGGTCTCGGTGTACTTCACGTGGGCGTGGTCCCTTCGGGGCGGGTGGGAAGCCGACGGGACGGGGGCGCCGTGGCGCCCCGGCCGCCGCTCCGGTCCGGGGAAGATCCGTTCCTCACCGGTCGTTTCCGTGCGGTGGGCCCGATGTCCGGTGTCGTCCGGCAGGCCGGGAGGCCTCGGCAGGGGGGCGCTGAAGTGGTGGGCCGCGATCCGGGCGTCGTGCTGGGCGTTGAGCAGGTGGATCAGGCGCGTCCCGATGCCGATCGCGACGGCGATCACCGCGATGATGACGAGGGTTTCCACGGATCTCACCTCCGGCCGTTTCCGGTCAGCGGGAGGATGGTTCGCCTCATCGGGTTCCCGGAGGGGGACATGCAGGCTCCGCCTTCGTCCTCCCAGGTGGCTTCCCGGCGCACGATGTCACGGATGCCGCTCGCGATGACGGCTTCGTCGGCCATCAGGAGGCCCGCGGTGAGGGCGCTGCCCGGGATCGCGGCGGCGGCCATGAGACGAGCCGCGGCGGCGGGTGCGGTCTCGGGCGGGACGACGAGGAGGTCCCAGCGCCCTACGGTGTAGGAGAGCAGGATCAGCTTGTCGGGGTCCTGTTCGGTGAACCAGCCCACGTGCAGCCGTCGCCCGCCCACGGCCACCGTGTGCGGCACGACGGGCCAGCGGGTGGGGTTCACGGTCACACGCGTCACGCGCCCCCAGAATGTGTCCAGGGCGGCGGTGAGCGGTGGGAGCTCGGCTTCGAGGTCGCGGGAGTAGGGCCACCAGGCCCCGTCCAGCTGGCCGGCGAGCGGGGTCTTCGGGGTGAGGGACAAGCGTGCCGGAAGCTCTGCGGCGAGGTCGCGGGGGGCGGTCCGGTCAAGGGTCGTGGTCATGGTGCGGACCTGCCCCCGGGCTGCCCTTCGGCAGCCCGGTATTGTCGTGATCGCCGGAAATGACACCCGCGTGAAAGCCGGTGTGCGAAGTACCTCCGGTGTTTTCACTGTACGCCTGTTCGGCGGACTCTGAGCGCCGTGACCAGGTATTTTCCGGCGACGGCCGGATCGGGCAGCGAGAGTATCGTGGACTGACGACGGCTGGTGCACGCCGCCGGCCGGGCACCGGCGTCGGTAGGCCCGCGAACCGCGACGACGCACGGCCGTACCCGTAGACGGGCGGACCCGCATGGCTGACACCGACCTTCCCCACACGCCCCCGCTGCTGCTGCCGGATGCGATCCACCAGGCGGTCAAGCCAGGTACGGCCCTGCTGCGACTGGAGACCACGCGATCCCGTGAGGGACTCCTGGACGGCGCGTGGTGGCCGCGCACGCGCGACATCGAGACCGAGCTGCCCGCGCTGATCAGCGAGTTGACCGGGCATCTCGGGCGGATCACCAGGGTGGCCCTGGACGCGTCCGCCTGGAACGGGCTTCCGACCCGCCTGGTCATCGACGACCAGGTCGTGCACCTCGACTCCCACCCGGTGGGCGACGACACCGTCCTCATCACGCGAGGCGACAACGACCACTTCGCCCTGCTGGTGGTTCCCCCGGCCACCGCAGCCGATGCCGCCCGCGAAGCGATGGCCCGCGCGGTCCGGGCCGACAACATCACCCCGGCCGCACAGATTCTCGTCGCCACCACGCCCGAACCTGAGTAGGCCCGGCACGAAAGTGTCAGTGCCGACTTCGGAATTGCGGTCCCCCGGTACGCCGCCGTCGCTGGTGCCGAGACGGGCAGCCCCGGGGTAGGCGATCGCCGTGTCGCTTCCCACGGTCACCGGCGGCATTCTCCCCGCCCAGCCACCCCGCCGACGAGCCGGCCCTCGCCGCCTCGCTCCGCCGTATATCTCGCGGAACATCGAGGGAAAGAAAGTCGGATAATCAGGGAGATGAATTTAAATGCTTCAAACATCACTTGCACCATAGGAATGAGCGGTCGCACGTCCGTCGTTCCATTCCGGCTTCGAGTGAAAACTTTTGCGTAATATGCCAAGAGCAACAGGCTTCCCGGGCGAACGGTTAAGGCCCGGTATGCCCAGGCCCCTACAGGAAATGGCCTCTCGATGAAGCTGAGAATCCCTCAGGCGGCTCGCCGTCGCTCTCTGTCCGGCTTGCTGGCTTCGACTCTCGCCGCAACGGTCGCCGCCGCGATGGTCGCCCTGACTCCGACACAGGCGCTGGCCATCGCCACGCCCGTGCCCCTGGCAACTGCCGCGAGTTTCTCCGTTCTCGCCGGACAGGGAGTCACCAACACCGGTCCTTCGCTGATCAGTCACGACCTCGGGACGAGCCCGAATCCGGCCATCTCCGGGTTCCCGCCCGGGCAGGTGCTCGGCGCCGTGCACGCCGCGGACGCCGTCGCACTCCAGGCCAAGGCCGACCTGGTCACGGCGTACAACAACGCGGCCGGACAGGCCACGGACTTCGCACTTCCGGCCGGCATCACCACGGGCACCACGCTGATCCCCGGCGTCTATACCGCGACGGCCGGTGTGGGGCTGACCGGCGACCTGATCCTGGACGCCGCAGGGAACCCGAACGCCGTCTGGGTCTTCCAGATTCCCGAAGCCCTCACGACGGCGTCCTCCAGCCGGGTGCTGCTCACCAACGGTGCTTCGGCGTGCAACGTCTACTGGCAGGTCGGAAGTTCGGCCACCCTCGGCACCAACTCCACCTTCGTGGGCACCATCATGGCGCTGACCTCGATCAGTGTGACCACTGGGACGAACATCGAGGGCCGGGCGCTGGCCCGTAACGGCGCCGTGACGCTGGACAACAACAGGATCTTCCTCAACAGTTGCGCGACCACCACCACCGGTGGAACGACGGCGGGCACTACGGCCGGCACGACCACCGGAACGACGGCCGGAACGACCGGTGGCGGACTGCTCGGCGGTGGCCTGGTCAGTGGCGGGCTCCTGGGCGGTCCCATCGTCGGCGTCACGAGCGGTGGCACCGCGGGCAACGTCGCGGGCAACACGGCCGGGAACACGCAGGGCAACACGGCCGGGAACACGCAGGGCAACACGGCCGGAAACACCGTCGGCGAGCAGGAGCACGGGGGCAAGCCGGAAGGACCGGAGCAGGGCCCGAAGCCCGAAGCGCCGGCGCACGG
>NZ_JBEZBT010000058.1:0-26656 GCF_040647235.1 Streptomyces sp. NPDC042638 | reverse complement strand
CAGCAAGCCCGAAGGGCCGGAGCACGGCAGCAAGCCCGAAGGGCCGGAGCACGGCAGCAAGCCCGAAGGGCCGGAGCACGGCGGGCAGCCGGGCTCGGGACACGATGCCGGGCCCGGTAAGCCGGAACAGGGCAAGCCTTCCGACGAGGACTACGGCTACGCCGACATCCCCGACGGCCACGAGGCCGCCGACGGTTACACCAAGGGCTTGAAGCACATCGAGAGCTAGGCAGCGAACGCGGTGAGCCCGTTTCACCGGTAGACGGCGCGCGGCGGAACCCTCATCGGATCCGCCGGGCGCCGGCAATCTCCCGGGGACAAGCCGGACCGAGCAGCTGACATGAGAAGACAGGGTGGGCGGTGTCGAGCGGAATGGAATCAGCGGACGTGAGGGGACTCCAACACGCCCGTTCCCAGCCGGACGTGCAGGAAGTTCCTGACGGCGTGTCCACGCCGGCCAGGCGATCGAAGGGTTCCCGTGCACTGAGAGCGGGGGTGCACACCGCCGTGGCCCTGTGCATGGCAACGGCCCTCTTCCACGTCATGATGGTGTTTCTCCACGTGGCTCCCGCCAGCACCGTCTCCAAAAGATACAGCCCCTTGGTCAATGCGTGGGTGTATCCCCTTTTCGAGCAAAATTGGCGACTTTTTGCCCCGGACCCCGAATCCGTCAACCGGCAGATTCTGGTGAGAACCGCACACACCGAATCCGGCAGAACGGTCCGGGTGAGTTCCTGGTTCGACCTGACCGCCGTGGACAATTCCGCGGTCAGGCACGACCCGTTCCCCAGTCACACCGCGCAGAATCTGTTGCGCCGTGCCTGGAGTTCTTACGTGGATTCCCACGGAGGGGACGACAAGCCACACACGGATCGCGCCTTGATGATGCAGAGGTACCTGGGCAACATCGCCGCGGACCGCGTCTTCGCCCATGGCGGCGGCCCTTTCGACTTCGTCCAGCTCCGCGTCGTCACGCGACCCGTCACCGCCTCCGGCGGCCATTCGCCGGCGCCCCTTGAGAACCGGCTCCTGCCCTGGTGGAAGGTGACCCGACATGGGAAGTGACCAGATCTCCCCCGTCGCGCCCGCGGACCCGGCTGGCCACCGGCCGACGGGGAACGCGACGGCGTCCGCCGCCGCCCGGTGGTTCGGCGACCGGATCGCCGCCGTGACGGAGCTCGCGACCGGCAGGCCGGTGTCCCTGTACGGCGCCTCGGTGCTGCGCATCGGCTACGGCCTGCTCTACCTGGCGTTCCTGGTGCGCGAATTCCCGCACCGTGACGAGATCTGGGGGCCCGACTCCCCGTGGACCCCCGCGCTGGCCCGGCAGCTTTTCGACCAGACGGGGTGGCACAGCATCCTGACGCTGTCCGACAGCCGCGTCTACTTCGAGCTCTGCTACGCGCTGGCCCTCGTCACGTCCGCGCTGTTCCTGCTGGGCTGGCGGACCCGCGCCATGTCCGTCCTGTTCGCCGTCGTGGTGACCTCCTTCCACAGCCGAGCGATCTTCATGACCGACGGGGGCGACAACCTGCTCCAGCTGATGTCTCTCTACCTCGTCCTCACCGCGTGCGGCCGACGCTGGTCCCTGGACGCACGCAGACGCCGGCTGAAGGCCGCCGGTGCAGGCGACGGACCGCGAGAGGTGCGGGGCGACCGCGCACGGCCGCTCCAGGAGGCCCGCACCACGCTGACCACGGTCGTGCACAACTGCGGCATGTTCGTCATCGCGGCACAAGTCTGTTTCCTCTACGGCTCGGCCGGCCTCTACAAGGTCCAGGGTGCTTCCTGGGGAGCCGGAACCGCTCTCCACTACGTGCTGAACCTCGAACTCTTCCGGCCCTGGCCCGCCCTCTCCCACCTCGTGGACGGGCACACGGTCCTGATCGCGGTCGCCGGCTACCTGACGGTGCTCCTGCAGGTCGCCTTCCCGTTCGTGCTCTTCGGCAGGCTCAAGTACCCCGTCCTGCTCATGCTGCTGGGCATGCACGCCGGCATCGCGGTGCTCATGGGGCTGCCCCTCTTCTCCGGCGCGATGATCGTCGCGGACGCCGTCTTCCTTCCCGACCGCTTCTACGCCCTCCTGCCAGGCCTGTGCCGACGAGCCGCGCACCGGACAGGCAGGCCGCGTACGCCGTCCGCGCGCCCCGCATCCGTACCGGCACAGGGCGGACCCGCGCTCTGATCCCGTCGGCCCGGAACACCAGCGTCCCAGAGGTGCCGGGCCCCCCGGGCGCTCTCGTCCGGCCGCGACGCCCTCGGCGGCCCCCCGGCACCCGCCTCCGAGTACGCCTGAGCCGCCCTCACAGCCAGCCGCGCCGCTTGAACAGCCGGTGCAGCAGCACCTCCAGCACCGCCATCAGCAGGATCACCGCCGGGTACGACCACACCCAGTGCAGCTCGGGCATGTGGTCGAAGTTCATGCCGTAGATGCCCGCGATCATCGTGGGGACCGCGGCCATCGCCGCCCACGCGGAGATCTTCCGCATGTCGTCGTTCTGCCGGACGCTCATCTGCGCCAGATGCGCCGACAGGATGTCCGACACCAGCCGGTCCAGGGCCTCCACGGACTCGTTCACACGTGTGAGGTGGTCGCTGACGTCCCGGAAGAAGGGCCGCGCCTTGTCGTGCACGAAGGGCACCGTGGTGCCGAGCGGAGCGCTGCCTGCCAGCCGGGACATGGGCAGCGTCAGCGGTCCGGTGGCCCGGCGGAACTCCAGGACCTGCCGCTTGAAGGTGTAGATCCGGGACGCGGTGTTGCGCGAACCGCCGACGTCCGGCCGGAACACCTCCGCCTCCAGCTCGTCCAGGTCCGTCTGCAGCTCCGTCGCCACCTCCAGATAGTGGTCGACGGTCGCGTCGGCGATGGCGTACAGCACGGAGGTGGGGCCCTTGTCGAGCAGCTCCGGCTCCTCCTCCAGCCGGTGCCGCACGGCCGCCAGCGGCGAACCCTCCCCATGACGGACGGTCACCACGAAACTGTCGCCGACGAAGACCATCACCTCGCCGGCCGAGACCGTGTCGCTCTCGGGCTCGTACACCACCGGTTTCAGCACCATGAACAGCGAGTCGTCGTACACCTCCAGTTTGGGCCGCTGATGCGCGTTGAGCGCGTCCTCCACGGCCAGCGGGTGCAGCCCGAACTCCTGCGTGACCAGGTCGAACTCCCGCTCGGACGGCTCGTACAACCCGATCCACACAAAGCCGCCCGCCGCCCGTGCCTCGGCCAGCGCGTCGGACAGGTCCTCAGGCCCCTCGGCACGGTGTCCGTGCCGGTAGATGGCGCAGTCCACGATCACGCTGCGCATTCTCCCTTCGCTCGCCCGCCACCACACAGCGGTGTACGCCTACCCTTGCCGCATGCCCACGCTGATCCTCGTAAGGCACGGACGTTCCACCGCCAACACCTCCGCCCTCCTCGCCGGACGGACGCCAGGCGTCTCCCTGGACGAGCGCGGCGCCGCGCAGGCCGCCGCGCTGCCCGGACGGCTCGCCGGTCTGCCGGTCTGCGAGGTCGTCACCAGCCCGCTCCAGCGCTGCCGCGAGACCGTACAGCCGCTGCTGGAGGCCCGCCCCGGTCTGCGCTCGCACACCGAGGAGCGGATCGAGGAGTGCGACTACGGCGACTGGTCCGGCCGCAAGCTCGCCGAGCTGAAGGACGAGCCGCTGATGGAGGTCGTCCAGACCCACCCGTCCGCCGCCGCCTTCCCCGGCGGCGAGTCCATGCGGGCCATGCAGACCCGCGCCGCCGAGGCGGTGCGCGAGTGGAACGCGCGCGTGGAGCGCGATCACGGCGCCGACGCCGTCTACCTCATGTGCTCCCACGGCGACATCATCAAGTCCCTCGTCGCCGAGGCCCTCGGCCTCCACCTCGACCTCTTCCAGCGGATCTCCGTGGAGCCGTGCTCCGTCACCGCGATCCGCTACACCCGCCTCAGGCCGTTCCTCGTCCGCCTCGGCGACACCGGCGATTTCGCTTCGCTGGCCCCGCCTGAGGAACCCAGTGAGAGCGACGCACCGGTCGGGGGCGGTGCGGGCGCACCGTGATCGTCGGCCGCAGTAGGGTGAAGCGACCCACCCCGTCGCTTTCCCGCAGGGCCCGCACCGCTGTAACCCCTGAAATCACGAAATCAATGGAGACAGGACGTGTCCCGTCAGGTGTTCCTCTACGACCAGCCGGACCGCTTCGTGGCCGGCACGGTCGGACTGCCCGGGCGCCGTACCTTCTTCCTCCAGGCCGTCGCGGGCCCCCGGGTGACCAGCGTGGTCCTGGAGAAGACCCAGGTCGCCGCACTCGCCGAGCGCATGGACGAACTGCTCGACGAGGTCGTACGGCGTAGCGGCGGCAGCGCGGCCGTCCCCGCCATGGCGCCCACCGAGGTCGCCGACACCGCCCCGCTCGCCACCCCCGTCGAGGAGGAGTTCCGCGTCGGCACCATGGCCCTGGCCTGGGACGGCGAGGACCAGCGCATGATCGTCGAGGCGCAGGCCCTGGTCGAGCTGGACGCCGACACCGACGAGGACCTCGCCGAGGCCGAGGAGCGCCTGCTCCAGGACGAGGAGAACGGGCCCCCGATGCTGCGGGTCCGGCTGACGGGCGCGCAGGCCCGGGCCTTCGCCAAGCGCGCCCTCGACGTCGTCAACGCCGGGCGGCCGCCGTGCCCGCTGTGCAGCCTCCCGCTCGATCCGGAAGGACACGTATGTCCGCGCCAGAACGGATACCGCCGCGGAGCGTGACGGCCGATCCCGACCCCGTCGAGCTGCTGGCGCGGGGTGAGCTGACCGTGCGCGGCCGGATCCGGGAGGCGTCCAACGCGGCGCTGTTCTGCACGGTCGCCCTCGACGGCCGGAAAGCCTCCTGCGTGTACAAGCCGGTGGCCGGGGAGCGCCCCCTGTGGGACTTCCCCGACGGCACCCTCGCGGCCCGTGAGGTGGCCGCCTACGAGGTCTCCGAGGCCACCGGCTGGGGGCTCGTGCCGCCGACCGTGCTGCGCGACGGCCCGTACGGCGAGGGCATGTGCCAGCTCTGGATCGACGTCCACGCCGAGGCCGAACTGCTCGCCCTGGTCGACGGCGAGGAGCCGGAGCCGGGCTGGAAGGCGATCGGGTTCGCCGAGGTCGGCGAGGGCCGCACCGCGCTGCTGGTGCACGCCGACGACGAGCGGCTGCGCCGGCTCGCCGTCCTGGACGCGGTGATCAACAACGCCGACCGCAAGGGCGGCCATCTCATGCCCACCGCCGACGGCCGGCTCTACGGCATCGACCACGGTGTCACCTTCAACGTCGACAACAAGCTGCGCACGCTGCTGTGGGGCTGGGCCGGCGAACCCCTCGCGCCGGAGCACGTCGACGTGCTCAAGCGGCTGCGGGACGGCCTGGACGGGCGACTGGGCGAGCGGCTGGCCGGGCTGATCACGGCGGCCGAGACCGACGCCACGCGCGCGCGTGTGGACGCGTTGCTCGCCTCGGGCGTGCACCCGGAACCCCAGGGCGAGTGGCCCGCCATCCCCTGGCCCCCCGTATGAGCACAGCCGGCGCCCGTCCGCAAGAGCGCCGGACCGGTCATCCGGCCCGATCCCGTTCGTATCCGGGGCCCGGCGCCGGTTAGGCTCATGTACATGCATGCCTGGCCCGCTTCCGAGGTCCCCGCCCTGCCTGGTCAGGGCCGCGACCTGAGGATCCACGACACCGCGACCGGCGGCCTGGTCACCGTCGCCCCCGGTCCCGTCGCCCGTATCTACGTCTGCGGCATCACGCCGTACGACGCGACCCACATGGGTCACGCGGCGACCTACAACGCGTTCGACCTGGTTCAGCGCGTGTGGCTCGACACCAAGCGGCAGGTTCACTACGTCCAGAACGTCACCGACGTCGACGATCCGCTGCTGGTGCGCGCGGACCGGGACGGCGTCGACTGGGTCGCTCTCGCCGAGCAGGAGACGGCGCTGTTCCGCGAGGACATGACCGCCCTGCGGATGCTCCCCCCGAAGCACTACATAGGCGCCGTCGAGGCGATACCCGGCATCGTGCCGCTCGTGGAGCGGCTGCGCGAACTCGGCGCGGCCTACGAGCTGGAAGGCGACACCTACTTCTCCGTCGGGGCCGACCCGAACTTCGGCAAGGTGTCGAACCTGGACGCCGCCGCCATGCGGCTGCTGTCCGCCGAACGCGGCGGCGACCCGGACCGCCCGGGCAAGAAGAACCCGCTGGACCCGATGCTGTGGATGGCGGCCCGCGAGGGCGAGCCCAGCTGGGACGGCGGCTCGCTCGGCCGGGGCCGCCCCGGCTGGCACATCGAGTGCGTGGCCATCGCCCTGGACCACCTCGGCATGGGCTTCGACGTCCAGGGCGGCGGCTCCGACCTCGCCTTCCCGCACCACGAGATGGGCGCCTCGCACGCCCAGGTGCTCACCGGCGAGTTCCCCATGGCCAAGGCGTACGTGCACGCCGGCATGGTCGCCCTGGACGGCGAGAAGATGTCCAAGTCCAAGGGCAACCTGGTGTTCGTCTCGCGGCTGCGCCGTGACGGCGTCGACCCGGCCGCCGTCCGGTTGTCCCTGCTGGCCCATCACTACCGCGCCGACTGGGAGTGGACCGACCAGGTCCTCCAGGACGCCGTCGACCGCCTCGGCCGCTGGCGTGCGGCCGTCTCCCGGCCCGACGGCCCGTCCGCCGACGCGCTCGTGGAGGAGATCCGCGAGGCCCTGGCGAACGACCTGGACGCTCCCGCCGCGCTCGCCGCCGTCGACCGCTGGGCGGCCCGCCAGGAGCGGGAGGGCGGCACCGACACCGGCGCGCCGGGCCTGGTGACGCGTGCGGTGGACGCGCTGCTGGGAGTGGCTCTCTGAGCGTCCTCCGAGACGCGAGCGCCCTCTGAGACCCGAGCGCCCTCTGAGACGCGAGCGCCCTCTGAGACCCGAGCGCCCTCTGAGACGCGAGCGCCCCCTGAGGGACGCGGGGCGCCGCCGGGAGTGGCGAGGCCGGCCCGCCGCGGCACCCCCGCGGCGCGTCGGCACCACGCGGAAGGGGCGCTTCCCCCGTGGGAAGCGCCCCTTCCGCATGCCCTCAGTCCTCCGAGCCGTCCTCTTCCTCGGCCTGGCCCTCGGGACCGCCGGAGGCGTCCGGCTTCGGTGGCCTCGGCGGCCGGCTCTTCCCACCGGGACTGTCCCGCAGGTACGACCCGCCGTCCCCGCCGTCCGCCGTCGCGTGGCCGCCCGGAGGGGGAGGGCTGACGTCCCGGCGCCGCAGGTACCGCTCGAACTCGCGGGCGATCGCCTCACCGGACGCCTCCGGCAGCTCGGCGGTGTCCCGGGCCTCCTCCAGCGTCTGCACGTACTCCGCGACCTCGCTGTCCTCCGCGGCCAGCTGGTCCACGCCCACCTGCCAGGCCCGTGCGTCCTCGGGCAGCTCACCCTGCGGGACACGCAGGTCCAGCAGGTCCTCCAGGCGGTTCAGCAGCGCCAGGGTGGCCTTCGGGTTCGGCGGCTGGGAGACGTAGTGCGGCACGGCCGCCCACAGTGACACCGCCGGGACACCCGCGTGCGTGCACGCCTCCTGCAGGACGCCGACGATGCCCGTCGGGCCCTCGTACTTGGTCTCCTCCAGGTCCATGCGCTGGGCCAGGTCCGGGTCGGACGTGACCCCGCTGACCGGGACCGGGCGCGTGTGCGGGGTGTCACCGAGCAGGGCGCCCAGGATGACCACCAGTTCCACGCCCAGCTCGTGCGCGAAGCCGAGCAGCTCGTTGCAGAACGAGCGCCACCGCATGGACGGCTCGATGCCGCGGACCAGCACCAGGTCGCGCGGCTTCTCGCCGCCGACACGGACCACCGACAGCCGGGTCGTGGGCCAGGTGATCTTGCGCACACCGCCGTCCATGAACACCGTGGGGCGGTTCACCTGGAAGTCGTAGTAGTCCTCGGCGTCCAGCGCCGCGAACACCTCGCCCTTCCACTCGCGTTCCAGATGCGCGACCGCCGCGGAGGCGGCGTCGCCGGCATCGTTCCAGCCCTCGAACGCGGCCACCATGACTGGGTCGATCAGCTCGGGAACCCCCTCCAGCTCGATCACCCAGTGCCTCCTTCCGACGTGCCCTCGCTTGACTCACCAACCTTACGGCGTCCGGCGGGGGCGCCCGCAGCCCCCTTGCACGGGGGAGTGAACGGATCACTGCCCCGTTCCTCACCGCCGGACACCCCGGTGTGGGCAGGGCACGCGGCAGGGGCGGCTCCGGCTGTGCGGAACCGCCCCTGCGCCGGTCGCCCCTACTTCTTGTCGAGCAGGTCCTGGACCTTGGCCCGGACCTCGTCCGTGGCCAGGCCGCGGATGGTCAGCGTGGTCCGGCGGCGCAGCACGTCGTCCTGCGTCTCGGCCCACTCGTGGTCACGGGCCCAGACGACCTGCGCCCAGATCTCGGGGGCGTCGGGGTGGACGCGCCCGGCCAGCTCCGGGTTCTCGTTCGCCAGGCGGGCGATGTCGAAGGCCAGGGAGCCGTAGTGGGTGGCCAGGTGCCTGGCGGTGTCGGCGGCCATGCGCGGGCCGGGCGCCGGGTTGTCCACCAGGAGGCGGTGGGCGACCGCGCGCGGGTTGGCGACACCGGGCAGCGGCAGCTTCTTCGGCAGCGAGGAGATCGGCTCGAAGTCGTCGCCGAGCGGGTGGCCCGGCAGCGCCTCCAGCTTCTTCATGATGGTCCGGCCGATGTGCCGGAACGTCGTCCACTTGCCGCCGGCGATGGACAGCATGCCGCCCTTGCCCTCGGTCACCACGGTCTCGCGCTTGGCCTTGGCAGTGTCGCCCGGGCCGCCCGGCAGGACCCGCAGGCCGGCGAAGGCGTAGGTGATGAGGTCCTTCTGGAGCTGCTGGTCCCGGACGGAGAACGCGGCCTCGTCCAGGATCTGGGCTATGTCCTTGTCGGTGACGGACACGTCCGCCGGGTCGCCCTCGTACTCCTCGTCGGTGGTGCCCAGCAGCAGCATGTCCTCCCACGGGAGGGCGAAGGTGATGCGGTACTTGTCGATCGGGGTGGCCAGCGCGGCCTTCCACGGGGAGGTGCGCTTCAGCACCAGGTGCGCACCCTTGGACAGGCGGATGGACGGCGCCGCGTTCGGGTCCTCCATCCGGCGCAGGTGGTCGACCCAGGGGCCGGTCGCGTTCAGCACGAGACGGGCGTCGACCCCGAACTCGTCGCCGGACGTACGGTCCTTCAGCTCCGCACCGGTGACCCGGCCCCTGGTGAAGCGCAGGCCGGTGACCTCGGCGTGGTTGAGGACGACCGCGCCCGCCTCGACGGCCGCGCGGACCGTCATCAGCGCCATGCGCGCGTCGTTCATCTGGTCGTCGCCGTACACGGCCACGGCCTTGAGGTTCTCGGTGCGCAGCTCGGGCACGTCCTGCGCCGCCTTGGCGGGGGAGAGCAGGTGGCCGACGCCGTCACCGAACGCGGAGAGCGCGGAGTAGGCGAAGACGCCCGCGCCGAGCTTCGCCGCGCCGTGCGGCCCGCCCTTGTACACGGGGAGGTAGAAGGTGAGCGGGTTCGCCAGGTGGGGGGCCACCTGGCGGGAGACCGCACGGCGCTCGAAGTGGTTCTCCGCCACCAGCTTCACCGCGCCGGTCTGCAGGTAGCGCAGACCGCCGTGGAGCAGCTTGGAGGAGGCGGAGGAGGTGGCACCGGCGAAGTCGCCGGCGTCGACCAGGGCCACCCTCAGGCCGGACTGCGCGGCGTGCCAGGCGGTGGAGATGCCCAGGATGCCACCGCCGATCACCAGAAGGTCGTACGACGCCTTGGAGAGCTGCTCCCTGGTCTCGGCCCGGCTCGGGTTCGAGCCGAAGGCCGGGTGCGTCCCCAGGGCAGGCACGGACTGCAGGGTGGACTGACTGGTCATGTCGGGTACTTACTCCTCGTCAGAGCTGTCTGAGCCGGCGTGCGGGCCGCTCAGCTCTCGTCTTCGAGCCAGCCCATGGTCCGCTCTACGGCCTTGAGCCAGTTCTTGTACTCACGGTCGCGGGTGTCCGCGTCCATCTGGGGGGTCCATTCGGCGGCCCGGCGCCAGTTGGCGCGCAGTTCGTCGGTGCTGGACCAGAAGCCGACGGCGAGGCCGGCGGCGTAGGCGGCGCCGAGGCAGGTGGTCTCGGCGACCATCGGGCGCACCACGGGTGCGTCCAGCACGTCGGCGAGGGTCTGCATCAGCAGGTTGTTGGAGGTCATGCCGCCGTCGACCTTCAAGGCCACCAGCTCGTCGCCGGAGTCCTTGACCATGGCGTCGGCGATCTCCCGCGTCTGCCAGGCGGTGGCCTCCAGCACGGCGCGGGCGAGGTGCGCCTTGGTCACGTACCGGGTCAGGCCGGCGATCACACCGCGGGCGTCGGAGCGCCAGTGCGGGGCGAACAGGCCGGAGAAGGCCGGTACGAAGTAGGCGCCGCCGTTGTCCTCGACCGAGAGCGCGAGCGTCTCGATCTCGGCGGCGGTGGAGATCAGGCCCATCTGGTCGCGCATCCACTGCACCAGCGAGCCGGTGACGGCGATCGAGCCCTCCAGGGCGAAGACCGTCGGCTGCTCGCCGATCTTGTAGCCGACGGTGGTCAGCAGACCGGCGTAGGAGTTGATGATCTTCTCACCGGTGTTCATCACCATGAAGGTGCCGGTGCCGTAGGTGGACTTGGTCTCGCCCTCGGAGAAACAGGTCTGGCCGAACAGGGCCGCCTGCTGGTCGCCGAGCGCGGAGGCGACCGGGATGCCGCCGAGCAGGTCGCCGAGCTTGCCGCCGGTGATCTCGCCGTAGACCTCGGCGGAGGAGCGGATCTCCGGCAGCATCGCCAGCGGGACCCCGATGGACTCGGCGATCTTCGGGTCCCACGCCATGGTGTGCAGGTTCATCAGCATGGTGCGCGAGGCGTTGGTGACGTCGGTGACGTGCTTGCCGCCGTTGACACCGCCGGTCAGGTTCCAGATGACCCAGCTGTCCATGGTGCCGAAGAGGATGTCGCCGTTCTCGGCGCGCTCCTTGAGGCCCTCGACGTTGTCGAGCAGCCAGCGGGCCTTGGGCCCGGCGAAGTAGGAGGCCAGCGGCAGACCGGTCTCGCGGCGGAAGCGGTCCTGTCCGACGTTGCGGCCCAGCTCACGGCAGAGGGCGTCGGTGCGGGTGTCCTGCCAGACGATGGCGTTGTGGACGGGCTCGCCGGTGTTCTTGTCCCACAGCACGGTGGTCTCGCGCTGGTTGGTGATGCCGATGGCCTTGATGTCGTCGCGGGTGATGCCGGCCTTCTGGATGGCCCCGGCGACGACTTCCTGGACGTTGGTCCAGATCTCGTTGGCGTTGTGCTCGACCCAGCCCGGCTTCGGGAAGATCTGCTCGTGCTCCTTCTGGTCGACGGCGACGATCCGGCCGTCCTTGTCGAAGACGATGCAGCGCGAGGAGGTCGTGCCCTGGTCGATCGCGGCGATGAAGGGGCCTGCGGTGTGGGCGTCGGTCACTGTGTGCTCCTGAGAGGTCCGTGGTGATGGGGCTGTACGCACGGCGCGTGCTTAAAGACTCGGTGCGTGTGTGTCGCTGCTTTAAGCGAAGGCGGCGTTGTAGATGCCTGCGGCGATCGCGCCGCCGATCAGCGGACCGACGACCGGGATCCAGGCGTAGCTCCAGTCGGAACCGCCCTTGTTGGGCAGCGGCAGCAGGGCGTGCACGATGCGCGGGCCCAGGTCGCGGGCCGGGTTGATCGCGTAGCCCGTCGGGCCGCCGAGCGAGAGGCCGATCGACACCACCACGAGGGCGGTGATCAGACCGCCGAGGACGCCGAGGCCGTTGCCCTTGTCGTTCAGGCCCTGGGTGAGGACGGCGAGGATCAGTACGACCGTGCCGATGATCTCCGTGGCGAGGTTCTGCACCGCGTTCCGGATCTCCGGACCGGTGGAGAAGATGCCGAGGACCGGGCCGGCGCCCTTCTCCTGGGCCTCGACGGCCTTGGCCGAGGTGGCCTGCGCACCCGGACCGCCGACGATCTCCTTGTCCGTCAGGTGCGCGTGGAACTGGCCGTAGTAGGTGACCCACACCAGAGCCGCGCCGATCATCGCGCCGAGCAGCTGGCCGGCGAAGTAGACCGGAACGTTGCCCCAGTCGCCGTCCTTGATGGCCAGGGCGACGGTGACGGCCGGGTTGAGGTGCGCGCCGGACAGCGGCCCGGAGATGTACACGGCCGTCAGCACGGCGAAGCCCCACCCGAAGGCGATGGCGAGCCAGCCGGCGTTACGGGCCTTGGAGGCCTTCAGCGTGACGGCGGCGCAGACGCCGCCACCGAGCAGGATGAGTATGGCGGTACCGATGGTCTCGCCGATGAAGATGTCGGAGCTGGACACCCGCGACTCCTTTGTCCTTCGTCCAGGGGTAGCCGAACCCCGGGTCCCTCCGGAGGTTCTGGCGCTCTCGGGGTGAGAGCGATACCGGCCCTGGCACTGCCACACTCTAGCGCGTATTACCGATAGGTGTTCGACAATGCCGACCGATGGACGGGAGTCTTGCTTCGGCCTTACGCGTGAGTCAAGAGTTCTGTTATCGAAAACAGGATCGTTATTGATCGCTGCGGGTTATCGGCCTTCGTGTGCGGACGTACGACCTGGGCCGGTTTGTCCACTTCAGGGTAGATCGACAGCCGGAACGCCGCCCGGCAATCCCGGTCGTTCCGGCTGTTCCCGCTGGTCCGGCTGTTCCCGCTGTCCGGGCCGTCCCGGCCCCGGGGCCGTCAGCGCGCCCCGGCCGGCGCCGCTCAGAACCGCCCGGCGCCCAGGTCCCGGGAGACCGCGCGGGCGCAGTCCCGCACCGCCGCGATCAGCTCCGGGCGCAGCTCGCCCTCCCGGCACAGCCGCTCCACGGCCCCGGTGATGCCGACCGCGCCCACCGGCATCCGGCGCCGGTCGTGGATCGGTGCGGCGATCGACGCCACGCCCTCCCAGGTCTCCTCCACGTCGGCCGCGTAGCCACGCGCGCGCGTGAGGTCGAGGAGGTGCTCGAAGTCGGCGGGATCGCACACCGTGCGGTCGGTGAAGGGGTTGCGGTCGGCTTCCAGCGCCTCACTGTGCGCCACCGGGTCGTAAGCCGACAGCACCTTGCCCAGCGCCGTGGAGTGCAGCGGCTGCATGGCCCCGATCTCCAGCACCTGCCGGCTGTCGTCGGGCCGGAAGACGTGGTGCACGATCAGGACGCCCTGCTGGTGCAGCACGCCCAGGTGCACGCTCTCCCCGCTGGAGCGGGCCAGGTCGTCGGTCCACACCAGGGCCCGCGCCCGCAGCTCGTGCACGTCGAGGTAGGTGGTGCCCAGGCGCAGCAGCTCCGCGCCCAGCTGGTAGCGGCCCGAGGCGTCGTCCTGCTCCACGAAGCCCTCCTGCTGGAGGGTGCGCAGAATGCCGTGGGCGGTGCCCTTGGCGAGGCCGAGTGACGAGGCGATGTCCGAGAGGCCGAGCCGCCGCTCGCCGCCCGCGAGCAGCCGCAGCATCGCCGCCGCCCGTTCGAGCGACTGGATGTTCCGTGCCATCGCCGTCCTGCCTCCGTCCCCTTCGACCGCCCACGGCACAGCCACCGTTCGGCAATGTCGAACACTACCGGTCCATGTCGACCTCCCGCTAATGGTCGGTCGGCACCTGTTACATCACACGTCCGCCGCGCGTCGCATCAGAGCCATACGCGTCCGCCCCGTGGACGCCGGTGCCCATCCAAGCCGACTCCCGGTTACTCTGGCGCCGTGCGGCACCCGCGCCTGTCAGGGAAGCCGCATAGCCGACAGCCGTCGCATCCCAGGGAGCCCCTACATGGCCTCGTCGCCAACGTCCCCTTCCGTCGACAGCCGGACCCGTGTGTCCGCGCTCCGTGAGGCGCTCGCCACCCGTGTGGTGGTCGCCGACGGAGCCATGGGCACGATGCTCCAGGCCCAGGAGCCCACTCTCGAGGACTTCCAGAACCTCGAGGGCTGCAACGAGATCCTGAACCTCACCCGCCCCGACATCGTCCGTTCCGTCCACGAGGCGTACTACGCCGTGGGCGTCGACTGCGTCGAGACCAACACCTTCGGGGCCAACCACTCCGCGCTCGGCGAGTACGACATCCCCGAGCGCGTCCACGAGCTGTCGGAGGCGGGCGCCCGCATCGCCCGCGAGGTCGCCGACGAGTTCACCGCGAAGGACGGCCGCGCCCGCTGGGTCCTCGGCTCCATCGGCCCCGGCACCAAGCTGCCCACCCTCGGCCACGCCCCCTACACCACTCTCCGTGACGCCTATCAGCGCAATGCGGAGGGTCTGGTCACCGGGGGTGCGGACGCTCTGCTGGTGGAGACGACGCAGGATCTGCTGCAGACCAAGGCGGCGGTGCTGGGTGCCCGGCGTGGCCTGGACGCCCTGGGTCTGGATGTGCCGGTGATCGTGTCGGTGACCGTGGAGACGACGGGGACGATGCTGCTGGGTTCGGAGATCGGGGCGGCGCTGACGGCGCTGGAGCCGCTGGGTATCGACATGATCGGTCTGAACTGTGCGACCGGGCCGGCGGAGATGAGTGAGCATCTGCGTTACCTGGCCCGTAACGCGCGGATTCCGTTGTCGTGCATGCCGAACGCGGGCCTGCCGGTCCTCGGCAGGGACGGCGCGCACTATCCGTTGAGCGCGGCGGAGCTGGCCGATGCGCAGGAGACGTTCGTGCGGGAGTACGGGCTGTCGCTCGTCGGTGGCTGCTGCGGTACGACTCCGGAGCATCTGCGGCAGGTCGTGGAGCGGGTCCGGGGGGTTGTTCCGCCGGTGCGTGACCCGCGGCCCGAGCCGGGTGCGGCCTCGTTGTACCAGTCGGTGTCCTTCCGGCAGGACACCTCCTATCTGGCGATCGGTGAGCGGACGAACGCCAATGGTTCGAAGAAGTTCCGTGAGGCCATGCTGGAGGGCCGCTGGGACGACTGTGTGGAGCTGGCGCGGGAGCAGATCCGTGAGGGCGCCCACCTGCTCGACCTGTGTGTCGACTACGTCGGCCGGGACGGTGTGGCGGACATGGAGGAGCTGGCCGGGCGTTTCGCCACCGCCTCCACCCTGCCGGTCGTGCTGGACTCCACGGAGGTCGACGTCATCCGGGCGGGTCTGGAGAAGCTCGGCGGCCGGGCGGTGATCAACTCGGTGAACTATGAGGACGGTGACGGTCCGGAGTCGCGGTTCGCGAAGGTCACGGGGCTGGCCCGGGAGCACGGCGCGGCTCTGATCGCGCTGACCATCGACGAGGAGGGGCAGGCCCGTACCCCGGAGAAGAAGGTGGCGATCGCGGAGCGGCTGATCGCCGACCTGACGGGGAACTGGGGCATCCGTGAGGAGGACATCCTCGTCGACACGCTCACGTTCACGATCTGCACGGGTCAGGAGGAGTCCCGTGGGGACGGTGTCGCCACCATCGAGGCGATCCGTGAGCTGAAGCGGCGGCATCCGGCCGTGCAGACCACGCTGGGCCTGTCGAACATCTCCTTCGGTCTGAACCCGGCCGCCCGCATCCTGTTGAACTCCGTCTTCCTGGACGAGTGTGTCAAGGCGGGTCTGGACTCGGCGATCGTGCACGCGAGCAAGATCCTGCCGATCGCCCGGTTCAGTGAGGAGGAGGTGGCGACGGCGCTGGATCTGATCTACGACCGCCGCCGTGAGGGCTACGACCCGCTGCAAAAGCTCATGCAGCTGTTCGAGGGAGCGACGGCGAAGTCGCTGAAGGCGGGCAAGGCCGAGGAGCTGGCGGCGCTGCCGCTGGAGGAGCGGCTGAAGCGGCGGATCATCGACGGTGAGAAGAACGGTCTGGAGGCGGACCTGGACGCCGCTCTGGCGGAGCGTCCTGCCCTGGACATCGTCAACGACACCCTGCTGGACGGCATGAAGGTCGTCGGGGAGCTGTTCGGTTCGGGGCAGATGCAGCTGCCGTTCGTCCTGCAGTCCGCCGAGGTGATGAAGACGGCCGTCGCCTACCTCGAGCCCCACATGGAGAAGTCGGACGCCGAGGGCAAGGGCACCATCGTCCTGGCCACGGTGCGCGGCGACGTCCATGACATCGGCAAGAACCTCGTGGACATCATCTTGTCGAACAACGGCTACCACGTGGTCAACCTGGGCATCAAGCAGCCGGTCTCGGCGATCCTGGAGGCCGCCGAGGAGCACCGGGCCGACGTGATCGGCATGTCCGGGCTGCTGGTGAAGTCCACGGTGATCATGAAGGAGAACCTGCAGGAGCTGAACCAGCGCGGACTGGCCGCCCGCTTCCCCGTCATCCTCGGCGGCGCCGCGCTGACCCGCGCCTACGTCGAGCAGGACCTGCACGAGATCTACGAGGGCGAGGTCCGCTACGCCCGCGACGCCTTCGAGGGCCTGCGCCTGATGGACGCCCTGATCGGTGTCAAGCGGGGAGTACCGGGGGTCCGGCTGCCCGAACTCAGGCAGCGCCGGGTCCGCGCGAGCGCCGCCGCCGAGGCCGAGGAGCGCCCGCAGGAGGGGCATGTCCGCTCCGACGTCGCCACCGACAACCCGGTGCCCGCCCCGCCCTTCCAGGGCACCCGCGTCATCAAGGGCATCCAGCTCAAGGAGTACGCGAGCTGGCTGGACGAGGGCGCCCTGTTCAAGGGCCAGTGGGGGCTCAAGCAGGCCCGCACCGGCAGCGGACCGACCTACGAGGAGCTGGCCGAGACCGAGGGCCGCCCCCGGCTGCGCGGCCTGCTCGACCGCCTGCAGACCGAGAACCTGCTGGAAGCGGCCGTCGTCTACGGCTACTTCCCTTGCGTCTCCAAGGACGACGACCTGATCATCCTGGACGAGCAGGGCAACGAGCGCACCCGGTTCACCTTCCCCCGCCAGCGCCGCGGCCGGCGGCTCTGCCTCGCCGACTTCTTCCGCCCCGAGGAATCCGGCGAGACGGACGTGGTCGGTTTCCAGGTCGTCACCGTCGGCTCACGCATCGGCGAGGAGACGGCCAAGCTGTTCGAGGCCAACGCCTACCGCGACTACCTCGAACTGCACGGCCTGTCCGTGCAGCTGGCCGAGGCGCTGGCCGAGTACTGGCACGCCCGCGTCCGCGCCGAACTCGGCTTCGGCGGCGAGGACCCCGCCGACATCGAGGACATGTTCGCCCTGAAGTACCGGGGCGCCCGCTTCTCCCTCGGCTACGGCGCCTGCCCCGACCTGGAGGACCGCGCCAAGATCGCCGAACTGCTCCGGCCCGAACGGATCGGCGTCCACCTCTCCGAGGAGTTCCAGCTCCACCCCGAACAGTCCACCGACGCCATCGTGATCCACCACCCCGAAGCGAAGTACTTCAACGCACGGTGACGCGTGTCTCACTCGGCACACTGATCGGATAAGTCGTACACTGGTCGGTCCACCGCAGGCCGGTTCCCCCTCGGGAGCCGGCCTGGTCGTCCCTCAAGGAGGTGCGCCCGTGACCAGTACGGTCCCCGCGCTCGGAACCCGCACGGCCGAAGGCTCCGCCCTGCAGGCGGTGCTCCTCGACATGGACGGCACCCTGGTCGACACCGAAGGCTTCTGGTGGGACGTCGAGGTGGACGTCTTCGCCTCGCTCGGGCACACCCTGGACGCGACCTGGCGCCATGTCGTGGTCGGCGGCCCCATGACCCGCAGCGCCGGCTTCCTCATCGAGGCGACCGGCGCCGACATCAGCCTCGCCGAACTCACCGTGCTGCTCAACGAAGGGTTCGAGGACCGGATCGGCCGGACCCTGCCGCTGATGCCGGGTGCCGCCCGGCTCCTCGCCGAACTGCACGAGTACGAGATCCCGACCGCCCTGGTCTCCGCCTCCCACCGGCGCATCATCGACCGCGTACTGACCGTGCTGGGCCCGCACCACTTCGCCCTCTCCATCGCCGGCGACGAGGTCTCCCGCACCAAGCCCTTCCCGGACCCCTACCTCCTCGCCGCCGCGGGACTCGGCGCGGATCCGGCCAGGTGTGCCGTGGTCGAGGACACCGTGACCGGCGTCGCCGCCGCCGAGGCCGCGGGCTGCCGCGTGATCGCCGTACCCTCCGTCGCCCCCATCGGCCCGGCCGAGGGACGCACCGTCGTCTCCTCCCTGGAGGAGGTCGACCTGGCATTCCTGCGGGGCCTGATGACGGAAATGCGCTAGCCGGTCACCGGGTGTCTCCCCGGCCCGAAGAGCCGGGGCGAGTGCACTGGGCATCGACCGCGCTGGACATATTTCCGGGGAAGCGCACGCCAGGGGAATTGGGCGCGCACCGGGAGGCCGAATACTGCTGACCCGTCGCACAGTTGGAGGTGTGACGTTCCCCACGCCTCAGGGGGTCGACAAGGTGGTTCGAGTGTGCTGATCGGCCCCGATCGGCAGGGCTCCGTGCGACCTTGTGTCCCGATTGGTGGGATGCTGCACTAATCCTGCCGCTGTCGGGTTTTCGGTGCGTCCGCGACCGGTTCCACTGCGTGATGGCAAGTCAACTCACGCGGCTGTGAGACCCCCTGCGGGCGCGGACTAATCTCATCGCGAGAACATCGCCGAGAACCCCGCGATCCGCCGCACCACCCATGCATGCCGGATACAGGGACCCGAACAGCTCTGGAGAAACTCCCGCATGAACCGCAAGACTTTGGTGCTGCCGGCGGTGGCCGGCCTGCTCACCCCGGTCCTCGCCGCGTGCGGCGGATCCGGCAGCGGGAGCAAGAGCGGTGACGCCATCGTCGTCGGTACGACGGACCGGTTCACGGCCACCAAGGAAGCCCCGGCGCCCCTCGACCCCGCCTACGCCTACGACGTCGGCACCTGGAACATCCTGCGCCAGTCCGTGCAGACCCTGATGGCGCAGCCCCGTGGCGAAGGCACCCCCGTCCCGGACGCCGCCGAGAGCTGCTCCTTCACCGACAGCGGCAGCGAGCGCTACGCCTGCAAGCTGCGCGAGGGCCTGAAGTTCGCGAGCGGCGACCCGGTGACCGCCCAGGACGTCAAGTACTCCATCGAGCGTGCCCTGCGCATCAACGCCGACAGCGGTGTCGCCGCCCTGCTGAACACCATCGACACCATCGAGACGCAGGGCGACAGCGAGGTCGTCTTCCACCTGAAGACCGCCGACGCCACCTTCCCGTACAAGCTGTCCACCCCGGTAGCGGGCATCGTCAACCCGAAGGACTACCAGAAGGACAAGCTCCGCGACGGCTTCGACGTGGACGGCTCCGGCCCCTACACCTTCAGCGCCGAGGTCAAGAACGACGCCATCGTCAGCGCCACGTTCACCAAGAACCCCGCCTACAAGGGCAGCGTGACGGTGAACAACGACAAGGTCGAACTGCGCGCCTTCGCCGACGCCGACGCCATGGGCAGCGCCGTCGAGAAGGGTGACATCGACGTCATGACCCGCACCATGTCGCCCGCCCAGATCCAGAAGCTGGACGCCGGCAGCGACCAGAACGTCGACCTGGTGGACATGCCGGGCCTGGAAATCCGCTACCTGGCCTTCAACACCAACGCGTCGTCCGTCAAGTCCAAGGCCGTACGCCAGGCCATGGCCCAGCTCGTCAACCGCGGCGAGCTGGTCTCCAAGGTCTACGGCACCGAGGCGGAGCCGCTGTACTCGCTGGTCCCGGCCACCATCACCGGCCACTCCAACTCGTTCTTCAACAAGTACGGCAACCCCAGCGTCGACAAGGCCAAGTCCCTGCTCACCAAGGCCGGCATCACCACCCCCGTGAAGCTGACCCTGCACTACACCACCGACCACTACGGGTCGGCCACCAAGCAGGAGTTCGAGGTGCTGCAGAAGCAGCTCAACGACAGCGGCCTGTTCGACGCCTCCATCCAGGGCCACCCCTGGTCGGCCTTCCGGCCCGCCGAGCAGAAGGGCGCGTACGACGTCTACGGCATGGGCTGGTTCCCCGACTTCCCGGACGCCGACAACTTCATCGCGCCCTTCCTCGACAAGGACAACTTCCTCGGCTCGCCGTACAACAACAGCACCATCCAGCGTTCGCTGATCCCGCAGTCCCGCCGCGAGGCGGACCGGCTCAGCGCGTCCAAGAGCCTGACCGAGATCCAGGACACCGTCGCCGAGGACGTCCCGGTCCTGCCGCTGTGGCAGGGCAAGCAGTACGTCGCCGCACGGGACGACATCACGGGCGTGGCCTACGCCCTCAACTCCTCCTCGACGCTTCAGCTGTGGGAGCTCGGCCGCGGTGTGAGCGGCTGACGGCTCTCCACCCGGGGCCGAGCACGACACGGCCCCGGGGCCCGGGGACCAGGGACGGCGGCCCCGGGCTGACGAACCGACGACAAGGCACTTCGAGTGAACATGCGCAACCAGTGGCCAGTCCTGCCCATCGTGGCGGGGCTGGCCTCCGGCCTGTTGACCGGCTGCGGATCCGAGACCGGGAGCTCCGGGGGCACCGGCTCGTCCGTGGTGATGGGGATGTCCGACGACGTCCTCGCCACGGACCCGGCATCCGGCTACGACCCCGGCTCCTGGCTGTTGTTCAACAACGTCTTCCAGTCGCTGCTCGGCTTCCCCAAGGGCGCGACCGAACCCCAGCCCGAACTGGCGAAGCAGTGCCGCTTCACCGACACCCGGGCCATGGTCTACAAGTGCGAACTGAAGGACGGCCTGAAGTTCAGCAACGGTGACGACCTCACCTCCGCGGACGTGAAGTTCTCCTTCGACCGCATGCTCAAGATCGCCGACCCCGCCGGTCCCGCGATCATGTTCCCGATGCTCGACAAGGTCGAGACACCGGACGCCAGGACGGCCGTCTTCCACCTCAAGGTGCCCGACGCCACCTTCCCCAGCAAGATCGCCTCCGGCGCCGGCTCCATCGTGGACCACCGCCAGTACGACGCGAACGGCCTGCGCACCGACCACAAGGCCGTCGGCTCAGGTCCCTACCAGCTGGACTCCTTCGACCAGGACCAGGCCGTCTTCTCCGTCAACGGCAACTACAAGGGCACCGCCAAGGTCAGGAACTCCGGGGTCACCCTGAAGTTCTTCCACGGCGACCGCACCGCCCTCAAGCAGTCCCTCCTCGACGGCGACATCGACATCGCCTACCGGGGTCTGACCGCGACCGACATCGCCCAGCTCGACCAGCAGGACGACAGCAAGGGCGTCGACGTCATCGAGGGCACCAGCGCCGAGGTCCAGCACCTGGTCTTCAACATGAAGGACCCGGTGGCCGGCAGACTCGGCGTCCGCAAGGCCATCGCCTACCTCATCGACCGCGACGCCCTGATCCAGAACGTGTACCAGGGCACCGCCACCCCCCTGTACTCGATCATCCCGGCGGGCGTCGCGGGCCACAACACCGCCTTCTTCGACACGTACGGCGCCCGCCCCTCCCAGGCCAAGGCCGCCGCGGCACTGCGCGCCGACGGCGTCACCGGCAAGGTCAAGCTCACCCTGTGGTCCACGCCGTCCCGTTACGGCCCCGCCACCGACGAGGAGCTGAAGGCCATCGCCGGACAGCTCAACGCCAGCGGCCTGTTCGACGCCGACGTCAAGTCCATCCCCTTCGACCAGTACGAGAAGGACATCGCCGCCGGCAAGTACGGCGTCTACGTGAAGGGCTGGGTGCCCGACTACCCGGACGCCGACAACTTCACGGCCCCCTTCTTCGGCAAGGGCAACGTGCTGGACAACAACTACGGCAACCGCACGATCACCAAAACCCTCATCCCCGGCACCGCCGCGCAGAGCGACCGCTCCGCGACCGACAAGGACTTCGGCAGGATCCAGGACATCGTCGCCGACGAACTTCCCGTCCTGCCCGTCTGGCAGGCCAAGCAGTACGCGGTCGTCCGCGACGGCGTGTACGGCCTGGAGTACTGCCTGGACGCCTCCACCGTGTTCCGGTTCTGGGAACTCAGCAAGAGCTGACACCGGGTACGGCAAGGGCGCCCGTCCTCCACGGACGGGCGCCCTTGCCGTCGTACCCGCCCCGCCGGCTACTGCGCGCCGGGACGCACCAGACCGCTCTCGTACGCGTAGACGGCCGCCTGCACCCGGTCCCTGAGCCCCAGCTTGGTGAGCACATGTCCCACATGCGTCTTCACCGTCGTCTCGCTGACGAACAGATCCGCCGCGATCTCGGCGTTGGACAGCCCGCGCGCCACCAGCTTCAGCACCTCCACCTCACGGTCGGTGAGCGTGTGCAGGGTGTCCGGCACCGGCTCCTCGCCGGACGGCAGATGCGTGGCGTACTTGTCCAGCAGGCGCCGCGTGATGCTCGGCGCGAGCAGGGCCTCTCCGGCCGCCACCACCCGGATCGCCTGCACCAGCTCGTTGGCGGGCGCGTCCTTGAGCAGGAAACCGCTCGCCCCGGCGCGCAGCGCCTCCACCACATACTCGTCCAGGTCGAACGTGGTCAGCACCAGCACCTTCGCCGGACCGTCCCGCCCCGGCCCGGTGATCTGCCGGGTCGCCTCCACACCGTCCATCCGCGGCATCCGGATGTCCATCAGCACCACATCCGGCTGCAGTGCGCGCACCTGGTCGAGGGCCTGCAGGCCGTCACCGGCCTCGCCGACGACCGCGAGATCCTGCTCGGCCTCCAGGATCATCCGGAAACCGGTACGCAGCAGGGGCTGGTCGTCGACCAGTAGGACGCGGATGGCCACGTGACACTCCTTCGCTAGTCCGGCCCCATTCTGCCCTGCGCCGGTCTCGCGCCTCACACCGTCCCGGACCCGGGCGACCCGACCGGCAGCGGGTAGGGCGGGGGAGTGCCGCCGAACTCCGGGCAGTGCGCCTGGTGGTCGCACCAGCCGCACAACCTGGTCGGCCGGGGCCGCCAGTGCCCGGTCTCCGTGGCCTGCCTGATCGCCTCCCACAGCGCGTGCAGCTTGCGCTCCACCCGCTCCAGATCCGCGAGG
Source organism: Streptomyces sp. NPDC042638 (assembly GCF_040647235.1). Lineage (NCBI taxonomy): Bacteria > Bacillati > Actinomycetota > Actinomycetes > Kitasatosporales > Streptomycetaceae > Streptomyces > Streptomyces sp. NPDC042638. Next base: position 3,800 of record NZ_JBEZBT010000058.1, on the reverse strand, counting down.
ACGGGGTCGTACGTCAGCACATCCCCGCTGCCGAGATAGACCAGCTGCAGCCGGCGCGGCACGACCCGCTTCAGCCGCCAGACGACCAGGGCGTAGAACTTCATCTGGAACAGCGCGCCCTCCGCGTACTCCGGGCGCGGCGCCTTGCCCGTCTTGTAGTCGACGATCCGCACCTCACCGGTCGGCGCCACGTCCACCCGGTCGATGATCCCGCGCAGCCGCAGCCCCGACTCCAGCTCCGCCTCCACGAACAGCTCCCGCTCGGCCGGCTCCAGCCGCGTCGGGTCCTCCAGCGTGAACCAGCGTTCGACGAGCCGCTCGGCCTCCCCGAGCCACCCGGCCAGCCGCTCCCCCTCCGGGTCGTCGGCGAACAGCTCGGTCACCTCCGGACGGCTCTCCCGCAGCCGGTCCCACTGCCCCGGAATCAACGCCTTCGCCCGCGGCGCGGTCCGCTCCACGGCGGGCGCGTCGAACAGCCGCTCCAGCACGGCGTGCACCAGCGTGCCCCGCGTGGCCGCCTCGCTCGGCTTCTCCGGCAGCCGGTCGATCACCCGGAACCGGTACAGCAGCGGACACTGCATGAAGTCACTGGCGCGGGAGGGCGACAACGAGGTCGGCGCGGCAGCGGCCCGCTGACCGGCCACGCTTTCCTCCGCACCCCCGCAGGCCACGGGGCCGGCGCTCGCCACGGGGCCGCCGTCCGGGGCCGGTGAGGTGCCGGCCGCCGCCGGGCCGGCCGCCGCGCCGTCCGCGCCGCCCGGGAGGGCCCCCGCCTCGTCGATGCTGCTGTCCATGTCCACAGACCTTACGGCCCACCACTGACAGTGACCCCGTCGCCGCCCGCGTCACCCGTGCGTCCTCGGGGCAAACACAAGGGGTGCCGGGGCGGAACGCGCCACCACGGCCGCATACCATCGACCAGAGACCCTTCCGTCCGGCAGGTGCGGAAGACGCTTCGAACGAGGGGACACCGTGGACGTGAGCGGCGGGAGCGGGCAGCCGCGGTCGGGCGACGACGAGCCGGCCGGGCCCTCCGCGGACCCTACGGCCCCGGCGACCGACCACACCGGCCCCGAGTCCGAACCCACGGCCCCCGGCCGGCGGCCCGCCGCCCCCACGGACCGAGCCGGGAACGAGGCCGCGGACCCGGCCGGGGACGACGGCCCGGACCCGGCCGGGGAGACCCTGGCGGGGGAGACCCCAGCGGGGGAGACGGACCCCGCGACACCGCCCCGGACGCCGCACCCGGCCGGCACCCCCCGCACCCCCGACGACGAGGGCACGCCCGGCACACCCGACGCGTCGGGCACGTCGGGCGCATCCGGCGCCCCCGGCGCACGCGACGGTGACCGCACGTCCGGCAGGGACAGCGGAGCCGGGACGGGCAGCCGTACTGCCGGGGACGGCACGACCGACGCGGCCCGCACACCGGGCACCGGCACACCGCCCAGCGCCCCCGGCCCGGCCGGACCGGACCACCGGACCCCCGGTGCCGACCCCGACCACCGTTCCCTCGCGCACTCCGGTATCGCCAAGGGCCGGCCGCCCGGGCCGCGCCCCAAGGAACCCGGCGGCGGCATCCTCATGGGCCGCCCCTTCGGCGTCCCCGTCTACGTCGCGCCCAGCTGGTTCCTCGTCGCCGCCCTGATCACCTGGGTCTTCGGCGGCCAGCTCGACCGCGTGCTGCCCGAGCTGGGCGCCGCCCGCTACCTGGTCTCCCTCTTCTTCGCGGTCGCCTTCTACGCCTCCGTCCTGGTCCACGAGCTGGCCCACACGGTCGCCGCGATCCGCTTCAAGCTCCCGGTCCGCCGCATCCAGCTGCAGTTCTTCGGCGGCGTCTCGGAGATCGAGAAGGAGGCCGAGACCCCCGGCCGCGAGTTCGTCCTCGCCTTCGTCGGCCCCCTGCTCTCCCTCGTCCTGGCCGGCCTGTTCTACCTCGCCATGAAACCCGTCGAGCCCGGCACCGTCCCAGGCGTCCTGCTGGCCGGGCTGATGGTCTCCAACCTCATCGTGGCGATCTTCAACCTCCTTCCCGGCCTCCCCCTCGACGGCGGCCGCATGCTCCGCGCCGTCGTCTGGAAACTCACCGGCAAACCGATGAGCGGCACCGTCGCCGCCGCCTGGGTCGGCCGCGCCCTCGCCGTCTCCGTCCTGATCGGCCTGCCCCTGCTCAACTCCTCCGGCGCCTTCGGCGGCGGCGGTGAGGACATGGGCGGCATGGACACCGTCACCGACGCCCTGCTCGCGGCCATCCTCGCCGCGATCATCTGGACCGGTGCCGGCAACAGCCTGCGCATGGCCCGGCTGCGCGAACACCTCCCGGAACTCCGCGCCCGCACCCTCACCCGGCGCGCCGTGCCGGTCGAGAACAACACCCCCCTCTCCGAGGCGCTGCGCCGCGCCAACGCCGCCGGCGCCCGCGCCCTCGTCGTGGTCGACACCGACGGCAACCCGCTCTCCCTCGTCCGCGAGGCCGCCATCGTCGGCGTACCCGAGCACCGCCGCCCCTGGGTCGCCGTCAGCGGCCTCGCCCAGGACCTGACCGACGGCATGCGCGTCTCCGCCGAGCTGGCCGGAGAAGAACTCCTGGACGTCCTGCGGGCCACACCGGCCACCGAGTACCTGGTCGTCGAGGAGACCGGCGAGATCTACGGCGTCCTGTCGGCGGCCGACGTCGAACGCGCCTTCGTCAAGGCGATGGCACGGCCGGCCTGAGCCGCCCCGGCCACTGGCGAAGCCCCCGGCGGACAACCGGTAGTCTGTTCACATGTCCGAACCGACCGGTGCCGCCCGCAGGCGCGGGCCCTTCAAGGTCGGGGACCAGGTACAGCTGACCGACCCCAAGGGTCGCCACTACACGTTCACGCTCGAAGCCGGGAAGAACTTCCACACCCACAAGGGTTCCTTCCCGCACGACGAACTGATCGGCGCTCCCGAGGGCAGCGTTGTCCGCACCACCGGCAACGTCGCCTACCTCGCGCTGCGCCCCCTGCTCCCCGACTACGTCCTGTCCATGCCCCGCGGGGCAGCAGTCGTCTACCCCAAGGACGCGGGGCAGATCCTCGCCTTCGCCGACATCTTCCCCGGCGCCCGCGTCGTGGAAGCCGGCGTCGGCTCCGGCTCGCTCAGCAGCTTCCTGCTGCGGGCCATCGGCGACCAGGGCATGCTGCACTCCTACGAGCGCCGCGAGGACTTCGCGGAGATCGCGCAAGCGAACGTGGAGCGCTACTTCGGCGGCCCGCACCCCGCCTGGCAGCTCACCGTGGGCGACCTCCAGGACAACCTGTCCGACACCGACGTCGACCGCGTCATCCTCGACATGCTCGCCCCCTGGGAGTGCCTGGAGGCCGTCTCCAAGGCGCTCGTCCCCGGCGGCATCCTGTGCTGCTACGTCGCCACCACCACCCAGCTCGCCCGGACCGTCGAGTCCATCCGGGAGATCGGCTGCTTCAACGAGCCGACCGCCTGGGAGACCATGATCCGGAACTGGCACATCGAGGGCCTGGCCGTCCGCCCCGACCACCGCATGATCGGCCACACCGGCTTCCTGCTGACCGCCCGCCGCCTCGCCGACGGCGTCGAACCGCCCATGCGCCGCCGACGCCCCGCCAAGGGCGCCTACGGCGAGGACTACGCCGGCCCCAACGCCGACGGGGGCGCCGGCCGCTGACCGGCCACGCGCGCGGACAACCCCAGGGCGCCGTGGCCGAGTTCCCCCCACCGACGGGAACTCGGCCACGGCGCCTGCGGGCTATGACCTCCGGGCACCAGCCGTGGTCGCGGCTCATGGTGCGGCCGAC